>NZ_JAUBUB010000029.1:0-49754 GCF_036705265.1 Microcoleus sp. B4-C2 | reverse complement strand
TTCCCCCGCAGTTGAAACTCAAAATCCGACTGTTTCGGAAATTCCTAATTCCGAGACGACTTCGGCTGAGACAGAAACCGAAAATTCCCCCGCCGTTGAAGAGAAAAATCCGACTGTTTCGGAAATTCCTAATTCCGAGACGACTTCGGCTGAGACAGAAACCGAAAATTCCCCCGCAGTAGAAGAGAAAAATCCGACTGTTTCGGAAATTCCCAATTCCGAGACGACTTCGGCTGAAACAGAAATCGAAAATTCCCCCGCAGTAGAAGACAAACAGCCGACTGTTTCCGAAATCCCCAATTCCCAGACTAATTCGACTGAAACAACAACCGAAAATTCCCCAGCGACAGAAACTCAAAACCCGACTGTTTCCGAAATTCCCAATTTCCCAACAAATCCTGTTGAGACAGAAATCGACTTCATCACAGGTGACAAAATCGAAACACCCGTCTTTTTCCAACCCGACAAACCAGAAATACCCGCAATACCCGCAGAATCTACAGACATTCTAACTGGGGAAAGTGAAAACATCTCCCCAACTCTTATCGATACCCCCGAAATTGCCAGCGAAACTGCTGAAAATTTCCCGCTAATTTCTCCGGAAGAAATTTCCCAACTGTGGGAAAGCCTCAACAGCATATTCGCCCAACAATTCCCTCTCATTCCCGAAACAGAATCCAGCCAAAATCATCAACCATCCGCATCAGAATATATAGTTACCGACGCCCAAACTATTATTCCCGAAATTGCCGTCACTGAAAATCATCACTCGCAACAATCGGAAAATATCACCGCCGACAGCGACAATCAGCCACCAACCACCATCGATGAATATGTAAACCCCGACTTCGACTCCGAAAACATCACAATTACTCCCGAAATACCATCCGAGGAAAACAATCAGCCAGACAATTCACTTCATATCATCGCCGACTCCGAAATCGCAACTGCAACTGACAGCGACTCCGAAACAACCATCAACGAATACACAATCACCGACACAGAAACCCAACCAGAAATAACCCCCAACCTCCCCCAACAAAACCAACCATTAATCGGAATCATCGACACCGGCTTTGTCGCCAACAATCCCAACATCGACTACAGCCAAATCATCCTCGGAAAAGACTTAATCGAGGGCGACAACAATCCCCTACTCCAACCAAATCAAGAAAACCAACACGGCGACGCAATTTTAGACATTATTAACGACTCCAGCAATCAAAGCGACACCAAAAAATCGACTCCGATTTGGTTAGGACGAGCAACTGGCAGCGGCAACTGGCATCAATCCCTGATAGAATTTGTAGACGCAGCCATTGCCTCAAAACAACCCAACGCCGTCGTCAACCTCAGCTTCGACTTAACCCAAATCAATCCCGACGGCACACAAACCACACGCTACCAACTCACACCAGAAGAAAAATCAGCACTTAAATACGCTCAGGACAACAACATCCTGATTGTAGCAGCGGCCGGTAATGAAGGAACTCTCATCTCTGCCCTCGGACAAGCCTCAACAGAATTCGACAACATCATCACCGTCGGCGCATCCGACAACAACCGCAGCGCCTATTCCAGCTACGGATTCGGCTTAGATATCCTAGCACCAACAAACACTCAAAAAACCGCAGAACAGTCAACAACCGAAACAAAACAAGGCACATCAATAGCAGCAGCCTTCGTCACAAACACCATCTCCCAAATGTGGGCAGCCAACCCATCACTGAACCGCCAACAAATCAAAAACATCCTCCTAAAAACAGCCAGCGACATCGACGTACCAGGATCGGACGAAAGAACAGGATACGGAATCTTAAATCCCCAATTAGCAATTGCTACCGCCACAGAAACAATCCCCGCAATACCAGTATTAGCAGCCACCAAACAATTGACAAAATCGCTGATTGATGCCGATGCAAATGTCAGTAACTCTCCGAATAGTACAGCCAAACCCTCAGAAAGACCGACCGCAACCAACGCCCCAGGCACACCAAAAACTACCAGCACCTCAACCGGAGACTACAACTCTGGCACCAGCTCCTATACCACAGAATTAGCGCCATATACAACTACCTCTACCAGTAGTTCCAACGGCACAACCACCACAAACACTCAAACTAATAGCAACTTCTCAAACACCGAATCAAGCTGGGATCAAAACGCCGTCAACACCAACAGCAAGAGCAACTCTTTTAACGAATACACCAGCGATTCCAGCACAAATGCTGCTACCTACACCAGCAAAAACTTTTCCCAAAACTCAGTCGAAAACACAAATCAATCGCAGCAAAACTACAGCCGAGTTAAATACGAAGGCACTCGCAACGACCAAAGCTCATATCTTCAAAAATCCCGCTCTTCTAGCAATTATACCAGTCCCGAACAAACTACAAACACCACTGCCGACAGTTACCGAAACAGTTTTTCCCAATCAGAAAGTCAATACGGAACCGACTATGCAATGAATAACGGCAACCGCCAAGACGATTGGGGTTCAAAATCAACTTCAAACACTCACTATACTAGCAGCACCGGAAGTTCTCTCAACAACAGTTCAACTCAAATTCAAGGCAAAGCCGATTGGACGAATAGCAGCAATGGTAATAGTTCCATCAACACTCACAGCGGGGAAGAAAGCCAAGTAAATCGCTCGAACTATGAGAGTAGCAGTAGCAGCGGTTTTTACAAAAATGGCAACAGCATCGACAACTATTCAGTAATCAATTCAACTTGGGACAACACTACAACTGACGGCAAAACAGTCGGCAGCAACAGCCGCGATACTTATTCAGAAGCCAATAGTAATTATCACAGCAGTTACGATGACGGCCCGTCAAAAAATACCAGCAATCAATCCACTTACACCGTCAATCAATCTCAAGAAACCAACAGCAGCAACGGCCCCTTATACTGGCACAACAACCGCAATAACAATTATTCTGTAAGTCAAGGGAATGACACGCAAAGTTACAAAAACGGGCCGTCAACTAGCAGCCACAATCGGGATACTTATTCTCTCAGCAAGTCGAACTCTTCCAGCAGCAACAGTGAGGGCCAAGTCAGTTCTAATTCCGAACTTGAAAATTATTCAGAAAATAATGCTCAGTGGGAGAGCGAGTATAAGGCTGATACTTATACTACTCAAAGCAACAGCGATGAATCGACAATAACCGCTAGCAAAAGTAACAGCAGCACCTCGGGCAGTAATTCCACCTCATCTAACAGTAGCGACACCTCCCGTACTTGGAATTCACAGACAGTCACAACTTATAAAGATGGCCAAAGAACAGAAAATGGCAGTTCGAGTTACGAGAAATGGTCGAGTGAAAGCAGTTACGATAGTAACGGCGTAGCTAGTTCGGTGTCCAAGTATTCTAGCTGGAGTTCAAGTTACAGCAAGTATTATTTTAAGGGAGGTTACAGTTGGACGGAAACTGTGAGCGGTTACGATTCGGAATCGGTGACGAAAGAGGGTGTTTCGACGAGTAATGGCAGCAGTTGGAGTTGGACTCGCAGCGGGACTGAGTATGATGATGGCAGGAATAGTTGGAGTGAAAGTTGGTCGAAGTCTAGTTGGGAAGATGGCGAGTATTTGCCGGGTGAATATGAGGTGACGGGGGGGTCATTTGACCCAGAAGGAACTGGGACGCAGACGAATAATTTGCCTGAATTTGGGGAGGCGCCGCGGTTGAATAAGGCGCCGAAACAACAGGTGCCGGTGGATTTTCAGAAGCCTCCCAAGCCTAGTGATGATATTTGGCGGCTACCGAGTGTTATTCTGATTAAAGAGCCTGAGTTTAAAAAGGTTTTTGGTAGTAGTGGTTCTGATTCCCCTTCAGGTGAGAGTGGGAATGATTATTTAGCTAATAATCCGTCTGGTGGTTCTGGTGCTCCTGGTGGAAAATTACCTGAAAACAAACGTTCTGCACTGGCAGAAGTTATTCAACAATTGTTGAATTTTTTTAGACCTCTTGGGATGTTTGTTGCTGGCGCAGTATATCAGTATCTACGTAATATCGGAGATTCAACTAAATGGTTATTCCAGGTCTTCAACCCTTACTGGGATGGACAGGAACAAGATGTGGAACGAGGGCTTAAAGGGCTTCCCGACTACAATTATTTTTGGTGGGGACAACGGTTAGGAGATGGGGCAGCAATTGTCACAGGAATTTTGGAAATCATAGCAGGCGGTGGTGCTGCCGCTGGAGGTGGATTTTTATGTATAGCAGGATTCACTTGCATCGGAGGTGCTCCGGCCATAGTAGCAGGTGCAGCTTTGGGACTACACGGAACAACTACGTTGGCCGCTGGTGTAAGAAATATAGTTCAGGAACTTGGAGTATTATATTCTCAAGGAACAGGCGGTACAGGGAGTCAACTTTACCAAAAGATGACAACACCTCAATTGGAGAAAGCCCGAAACTCCTATCAAGACCTAATCCAAGAACACGAGAAAAAGCTCAATGACTACATAGCAAATCCCGATGCTTATGATAACGATGGCAGGCTTAAAAACGCACCAAATCCACAAATAAGGCAACAAATTATACAGGGGCGTATTAATGCACTTCAAAAACAAATCAAGAAGCAAAGAGATGAGTTAATCAAAATAGAACAAGAACTTAATCGCAGATAGAGAGGATAAATCGATGAATGTGACGGTTGGTGAACTACGGATATTGTTTGATAAACTCATGAATAAAATGGAACAAGAGGGCATTCTATCATTAGATATTAATGATATAGATTACTATTGGATAGTTTCGTCTGATGAATGGACAAACTTTGAAACTGATGTTAGTCTAGATGTAGGTTCACTGATAGATGATTGGAAAAGCCTGCAAAAAGTTATATCCGAAGAACATATCCCCACATATGTTGATTTCGATCGCCTCGCCTCAATATTAAGAGCTGTAGCGGAGACGATTGTCCCACTAAAAGAGGGATAATATGACAAGCTCAAATAATCGACGTGGCGGGCGATTAGTTTTGTTCGATCGAATGATTATCAATAGTTTTACACCCTCCGGGCGATCGCACACCGGGTACAATTTCCTTTGAGTCGATCAACTTTACAAGCTAGTTGTTTTGTGCGATCGAATGATTGTTGATAGTTTTACACCCCTCGGACGATCGCACATCGCCCGTACAATTTCCTCTGAGTCGATCGCCCCATCTGATTGAACAAACGGGCGTTCTCACTTTTGTACAGGCCTCCGGATCGATCGTGCAGGCGAGCGATCGGCTTGAAAAAGCTGTTGTACGTGCGATCGTATCCTCTGATTTTTGTGTCACATCCTTCAGGGGAAATCGGTACGCAGCCCTGTCTGGCCTGCGATCGACACGGCACTAATTCTTGGATGAACACGGATCTCCCCCCAATCTAGGATACAACGAGGCAAGAAAACCCGCCCTAGCTTGTAAACTAGGGATAACAGAATACGCAGGAAAGATTTATGCCGTCGGAAAACCAAGACTTGCTCAAAACTCAAACACCTAGTCCAAAGTTGCCGGTTCCCTCAGAAATTTTATTGAGCTTGGTCGCCTTACCCATGCTGGGCGGGCTGGTGGTGGCTAAAGCTGCTGCTGAGTTTGTTGCGTCGATCGGCGTTGAAAGCGAAGAAGTCTTTCGGGGTTCGCGCCTTCCCGTACTCAACTTTCCTCAATCACAGGATTAGAAAGCCCAAGGAAGGATGCTGCTGCTAGAAGTTAAATTTTTTGACCCCGCCCAAAAACGGATACCAGCCCGCGACTTCTGTCTTGGAGAGATAAAAATTTTCGACCCTAGTTCAACTTCCCAGATTCATCTTGGGAGTAAATCTAAAATCGTTCGACTTAGCGCGACTCGACGCTCGCGCTCGCCGAACGTCTCACGCCGATCGTCTAAAATCTAAAATCGCAAGTAAAGTGATATGAAAGCTTGACAATAAGTACAATCCGTGCTGTAAGAATTAATCTTTCCTTATACTTTGTACATAAGTGCCTTCTACTTTCTACGTTGCAAAAAGAGTCTCAAATTTGACTGCAAACAAAAGTGTTTTAGGCGAAACTAAACCATACAATTTTCTTGACACCCGCAGCTATTGAGGAACAGCCCGATGAGTTCAGTCCTCCAGTCTTCAGAACAGGCTATTGATGCAACATCTATTTCCCATTCTCCCGCTTACTCAAAATCAGACCTGTTTCTGCGAAATCGCCTCAAAGTTGTAGAGGACTTGTGGGAATCGGTGCTGCGACAGGAGTGCGGACAGGAATTGGTGGATTTGCTCCAACAAATGCGATCGGTCAATTCCGCCGAGGGACAAGCCACTCACTTTCGCGAGTCGAATGTCGTACAGCTAATCGAAAAGCTCGACCTCAACGCCGCCATCCGCGCCGCTAGGGCTTTTGCACTGTATTTCCAGTTGATCAACATTGTCGAACAGCACTACGAACAGCGAGACCAACAGCTAGCTTACGCTAGCAGCAACGATGCTGGTGGGCGGATGTTTTCTAAGCTGCCAGGACAAGCAACTGATGCCCCCGATCGCCCCCGCCACCGGGAAGGCCCAGTCCCCGCCCAAATGGCTCCTCGCGGTGCAGACAGCGGCGAGACGATCGCCCGAGATGCGGGAACTTTTCACCAACTGTTCCCGATGCTGCTGCGCTTGAACGTACCCAGCCAGCAAATCCAGCGCTTGATCGATCAGTTAGACATCCGCTTGGTATTTACAGCTCACCCGACGGAAATTGTTCGCCACACGATCCGCACCAAACAGCGACGAATGGCGAAGATTCTCCAACAGCTAGACCAAGTTGACGAGAAATTTCAGGTGATCGGAACCGACTCTCAAAGCCCCTACCCGGTGTCTTGCTGGGAAGCAGCCGCTCTCCAAGAGCAACTGATGGAAGAAATTCGCCTCTGGTGGCGCACTGACGAACTGCACCAGTTCAAGCCGACTGTACTTGACGAGGTGGAGTACACTCTCCACTACTTCGAGGAAGTTCTGTTTGATGCTATTCCCGAACTCTACCACCGCTTAAAGCAAGCTTTGCACGCTTCTTACCCTTATCTGAAACCGCCTAGTTACAATTTTTGCAAGTTCGGTTCTTGGGTGGGATCGGACAGGGACGGCAATCCTTCGGTGACTCCGAAAGTTACTTGGCAAACTGCTTGCTATCAGCGCCACTTGGTGCTAGAGAAGTACATCAGCGCGGTGAAACGGCTAAACGAACTTTTGAGTTTGTCGCTGCACTGGAGCGATGTGCTGCCGGAATTGCTGGAATCTCTCGATCGCGACAAATCGGAATTCCCGGAGGTTTACGAGCAGTGGGCAATCCGCTACCGCCAAGAACCTTATCGGTTGAAGCTGGCCTACGTGCTGCAGCGGCTGGAAAATACGCGCGATCGTAATTGGCGGCTCTACAAAGGAGACGAATTGCAGCGGGAACGCGAAGCTTTGTCGGAACATCCCGGAATGACCGGCCTTTATCGATCGGGGGCTGAGTTTTTAGCCGAACTCAAGCTCATCGAACACAATTTAGTGGAAACAGGTTTGAGCTGTCGGGACTTGGAAAATCTGCTCTGCCAAGTAGAAATTTACGGGTTTAATTTGGCTTACCTAGATATTCGCCAAGAGTCAACAGTACACTCGGACGCTTTAAGGGAAATTGCTGAATACTTGCAAATTTTGCCCAAGCCTTACAATCAAATGTCGGAATGCGATCGCATTATTTGGCTGGCAACGGAACTGCAAACTCGCCGCCCTTTAATTCCAGCAGAATTGCCCTTTTCTCCCAAAACTTGCGAGACGATCAATACCTTCCGAATATTGCGGCAAATGCAGCAGGAGTTTGGCTCGGAAATTTGCCAAACTTACGTCATCAGCATGAGCCACGATGTCAGCGATTTGCTGGCGGTTTTGCTGTTAGCAAAAGAAGCGGGACTTTACGATCCGGCAACAGGAATTAGCAACATTCAAGTAGTTCCCCTGTTTGAAACGGTGGAAGATTTGAAAAAAGCGCCGGAAGTAATGCAAAAAATCTTTGATCTGCCGCTTTATCGAGCTTTGCTAGCAGGAGGATACGCGCAGGAACTAGCGGTAAAAAACGCCGAAAATCTCAAATGCCCCATCGAAAATCTCAAATTGCAAGAGGTAATGCTGGGCTATTCGGACAGCAATAAAGATTCTGGTTTCCTCAGCAGCAATTGGGAAATCCACAAAGCTCAAAAGGCTTTGCAAATGGTTGCGGAAAAACACGGTGTGGAGTTGCGAATTTTTCACGGCAGAGGCGGTTCTGTAGGGCGCGGTGGTGGGCCTGCTTACAAGGCAATTTTGGCTCAGCCTGGAAAGAGTATTAACGGGCGAATTAAGATTACTGAACAAGGCGAGGTTTTGGCTTCTAAATATTCTTTGCCGGAGTTGGCGCTTTACAATTTGGAAACTGTGGCGGCGGCGGTAATTCAAGCGAGTTTGCTGCACACTGGTTTTGATGGCATCGACCCTTGGAATGAGATTATGGAGGAGTTGTCGGTGAAATCGCGATCGCACTACCGCAATTTAATCTACGAACAGCCGGATTTAGTTGATTTCTTCCACCAAGTTACCCCGATTCAAGAAATCAGCCAGTTGCAAATTAGTTCTCGCCCGGCCCGTCGCGGTGGCAAAAAAGACATCAGCGGTTTGCGAGCAATTCCGTGGGTGTTTAGCTGGACTCAAAGCCGCTTTTTGCTGCCTTCTTGGTACGGTGTCGGTACAGCTTTGCAAGAGTTTTTGCTGGAGGAACCGGAAGAACACATGAAACTTTTGCAGTATTTTTACTTGAAATGGCCGTTTTTTAGAATGGTAATTTCTAAGGTGGAAATGACTTTATCTAAGGTGGATTTGCAGATTGCAGAACACTACGTGCAGGAGTTAGCTTTGCCAGCGGACAGGGAGCGTTTTAAGGCTTTATTCGATCAAATTGCTGCCGAATTTCACTTGATTCGCGATTTGGTTTTAACGATTACCGGACACCAACGTTTGTTGGACGAAGATCCATCGCTGCAGCGATCGGTGCAGTTGCGAAATGCGACGATTGTGCCTTTGGGTTTGTTGCAGGTTTCGCTGCTGAAACGCTTGCGGCAGCATGGTAGTGGCGGGGTTCCGGGGGTGATTCACTCGCGTTACAGCAAGGGTGAATTGTTGCGGGGAGCTCTGCTGACGATTAATGGAATTGCTGCGGGGATGCGGAATACCGGCTAGGCAAATAGTTTTGAGTTGTGAATTAGTGGTAAGGTGCGCGATAGAGCACCTTGCTACTGTTAGTTTCAGAATTCGGGCGATCGCCCATTGTATAGCAATCCTCGCATCATTTGTGTAATTATTGTAGGGGCAAACCCCCCGTGGTTGCCCCCATGAGACCGGGGTAGGCACTCTTAACACTACCCCTACATCTTTTTACGACTCCTGCAAGGATTGCTATAGTCACAGCCATAGGAAACTGTTCGCTATGCTAGCTGAGATTTTTTTATGTCTAAACGGAAACAGTCTCAAGGTTGTCGCCCGATGCTGCGGCGCACTTTTTTATTTTTAACGGGCATAGCTTTGGCGCGGGTTGCGGCTGACTATTTTGCGATCGCCCAAAACCGAGATAGTTTCTTGACTCTCATGGGTCAACTGTGGCAAAAGTCACTCGCTTTTTTATCAAGTATACAATCAAATCAAACTCCTAAACCTCTCCCTAGCAATCCCATTGTAAAATCGGCAAAAACAAATCAACCTCTGCCGAGTAATCCTATTGTAAAATCGCCCGAAAATCCTCCTGCTGTGCAGCCGTCTCAACCTAAAATTATCAAAAAACGTTCTGCTAAGCAAGCAAAACCTGTAGAAGTCAGCAGCAAAAATGTAGCTGGCGCAAGTTTTTATCTCACAACTATTGACCTCGCCGACCCAGAAAATTATATCACAATAGGGTTAGCTAATAATGCCGATTTTGCTAATACTTCTAAAGTAACGCGGGGCGACGAACCTTTTGAAAATATGGTAGCGCGTTACCGGGCTGCTGTTGTTGCTAACGGGACTTTTTTTGGTAAAGATGAGCAGAAATCTGTGCTAGGGAATATGGTGGCGGCGGGTAAGTTTCTGAAATATAGCCGATGGGAAAATTACGGCACGACTTTGGGAATTAAAGCCGGAAATCAATTGGAAATGGTGACGGCTAGAATCGAAGGTAAGCCGGATTGGAGTCAACATTGGTTTTCTCTGACCAAGAATTTCAAAGGTGGTACCCGCCACGTGATTTATCCGTGGAATCAATTCTTTAATCGAAAATCGAAAATCCTCAAGAAAGAGCATTTATCTCGCGCAAGTCAATCTAAAATCTAAAATCTAAAATCTAAAATCGATTGACTTGCGGGCCGAGATTGGTTAAAGCGGGGAAAGTTTGGCTGTCTCCTTTGTCGGAAGGTTTTAAAGATGCTGGTGTTTTGGGCGTGGGTTCGAGAACGGCGATCGGCTTTCCGGCTTCGAGAGATAAGTTATTTTTGGTGACTTTTCTTGATAGTTTGTCTTTGGAAGCAGAAGCTAATGTTATGCGGGCGATGGCGTCCCGCCCCGCAAGCTACGGCTGTTTTGAAGCGATGAATTTGGACGGGGGCGCTTCGGTGGGTTTGGCTCATCAAGGGCAGATTTTATTACCGCCGGGACGGAATTTGACGAATGTGCTGGTGGTTTACGATAAAGAATATCCGGCGCCGGCTTATTTAAAGCAGTCTTGGGAACTCTTTCAAAAGGGATCTCGACCTTCCCCCATCCGTCCGTTTTTTTTGAGTGAATTCACAATTGATATAATATTAAGTAAGCTTTTGCAGGCACAGATTATGACAGCAACAAGAGAAAAAATCTGGACAGTCGAAGAATATCACCGCATGATTGAAGCTGGGATTCTCAATGAAGATGATAAGATTGAATTGCTAGATGGGAGAATTGTTGAAATGAGTCCCCAAACACCAATCCATGCTGCTACAACCCAACGCAGCGATCGATATCTACAACATTTGCTAAGAGATTTAGCAGCAATTCGCGTGCAGTTGCCAATTAGTTTATAACAAGAAGAAGCCAAAGAAAATGTGAAATGCTATTAGCTGTTTCACCAGAAAGCTATAATTGAGGAAATTATTTGTAATGTTAGAATTCTCTTTAGAAAATCTTTCCGAAAAAATACATTACGGAAAGACAAAAGATTATTTTCAAGAAGTTCTATCTTCGTACCACAATGGCAACTATCGTTCCGCAGTGGTAATGCTTTGGTCTGTCGCTGTTTGTGACATAGTTTATAAACTTGAATATCTTGTTGATTTATATGAAGATTCAGGCGCGAAATCAATTCTTGATGGCATTACAAAATCACAAAAGGATAATCCAAAATCACCCTCTTGGGAATTTGAACTGATTCAGCATACCCATGAAAATACAAATCTGTTGGATCACTCAGAATATGCAAATCTGGTATATCTTCAACAGCAACGCCATCTATCCGCTCACCCTATATTAGACTCAGATAGACAATTACATACACCTAACAAAGAAACGGTGAGGGCGCTGATTAGAAATACTCTGGAGGATTTGCTTATAAAGCCACCTTTCTACACGAAAAAAATAATTGAGGAACTTTTAGAGAATATTGCGGAAGCAGCGCCAGCACTTAATACTAGAGAAAAAGTAAAAAAATATGTAGAAAGTCGATATTTAAGTAGACTTAAACCTGAAGTTCAACTTTCTATTTATAGAAGTTTGTGGAAGTTTGTATTTAAGCTGGACAACGAAGATTGCACAAAAAACAGAGATATCAATTTGCAAACACTTGAGGTAATCGGAAATCGGAATGCCGAAACTATTCTCAACCTAATAAGAGGAGATCAAGACTATTATAGTAATGTTTCATTGATTCCGCTCATTTTGGATTATTTAGTATTTTATCTGTCAAAAAATCCTAAAATTTATGCTCTTCTTAATGTAGATGCGAAACTTAAAATACAGCATAATGTTGAAACTACTCAGACAAGCAAAATCTGTGGATGGTTTGTAAAGGAGAATTTACAGGTACACTATGAAGACATCTTATCTTTAATAGAAAACGATATTGACTTCTATTTTAGGAAGGGACAATTAAAATTTTTGCTTGAGACACCTGATACAGAAGAGTGGCAACATTTATTTTGTCGCATACTATCTAGTTATTACTGTGCTAGCAGAAGATTTGATGAGGCAGACTATCGATTTCAGGAAGCCATATCTCCTTACCTTGAATTCTTTGATAAAGAGGCAATAGTGTTTTTGATTGAGCGAATTGAACAAAATGATCAGGTGTATGGGCGTCGAAAAGCAAAAGAAGAACACAAAGAAATCAAGAAAAAGCTTTTTCAATTACACGGACAGGAATTCGACTTGAACCGTTACCCAAATTTCAAGAAAACTGTGATGGAAGATGAATGCTAAGTCAGCTAACTAATCAAAAAATCTCCTCATCCGCTTTCGCGGGATACACCCACGACTCAATGAGCCCGCATAACGCCCCTACTCAAGAGTTTGTGGGTAAGTCCTGTGTTCGCTACGGAGAGTTTTCCCATTCGGCGGTAAGCTTGCGGAAATTGTATTGAGACGCGCCGGGGTGACAAGTAACGCAACTGCTGATATTTGCGGGTTGTGACATTTTGACTTTGGGGTGCAAAGCTTTGAAATAGCGAGAACTGGCGACTCGGTAGGCGATTTCTTCGTCTTTGGCTTGGGGACGGGAAAAAGTTTGCAGGTAGTTCCAGACTAGCAGGCGAGGCGGGTCTACTAGCAGTTTGAGGGTTTGTCCGTAGTGTTGGGAATCTTGCAGCAATCTGCGCCAAGTTTCTGTAGGTAATACTTGCGGCGGTAAAGCGATGTGACAGGTGGCGCAGTTTTCTAGGTACAGTTGCTGTCCGAGTTGGTAGCGTTCGGGGATACGATCGACCGTACCAGTATCCTCGATCGAAGAAACCTGAGCAAGTCGCGCGGGAGTGCGAGAATAGGCAGTCTGAGCTGCAACCCATCCGCCGCAGGTACAGCAGATAATTATCAACACTAGCAAAGTTGAGTAAAGCCCCCGCAAGCCTACTCTGCGACGTTTGCGGGGTTTTTCCTGTTTCATAATTCTGAATTTATTTTTGGTTAAATTACTGGTATGCTCATGCCTTCGCGGGCTAAGCAGCTATTGGCGAACGCTGCCTGCACCTCTGCTTCTGTACGATCGAGAAAATTGTCGTCGTGACCCGGATCGTGGTGAAACATCACGATTTTTTTGACTCCAGCAGCTTTGGCTATTTCTACTCCTGCTTGCCAAGTCGAGTGTCCCCAGCCGACTTTTGGGGTTTTGAAGTCATAATACTCTTCGTTGGTGTAGTTGGCGTCGTAAATCAGCACGTCGGCGTTGCGAGCAAGGTGTAACACGTTGTCGTCCAGCCGATCGGGAAAATGTTCTGTATCGGTGCAGTAGACGGCTGTGTGTCCCTCCCAAGTGACTCGATATCCGATCGCGGTGTTGGGATGGTTCAGCAGTGCCGTTTCTATTTTCACATCGTCGAGTTCGATAATATCCCCAGGGGTCAAATCGTTGAATTTGAGGTCTGACTGCATCACCTGGATGGGGACGGGAAAATTGGGGTGCACCATTTGGTCGGCAAGACGGTGTTTGATTGTAGTGCCGTTGGGGGCGATCGCACCGTAAATGTGAAAACAGTTCCCTGGGATAAAGGCGGGAGTAAAGAACGGAAAGCCTTGAATGTGATCCCAGTGAGTGTGGCTGAAAAACATATGGGCTTCCACCGGCATTTGCCGCAGCAGATTGAGGCCCAGAACTCGCAGGCCCGTACCGCCGTCAAAAATCAGGCGTTTTTTGCCCAAGCGCATTTCTACACAGGAGGTGTTCCCTCCGTAGCGAAGTGTTTTGCTGCCGGGGGTGGCGATGCTGCCCCGCACGCCCCAAAACTGAACGACAAACTCGGTCAAAGGACTATTTTCCATAGTGGCTTGGCGATCGGAAGGCTGTGGATTGGGTAGAGAGGGTGCGGAATCTGGCATTTTTTTTAGTTTTGGGGGCTGGAACTTGGGAGTTGAAATCTTAGTTTTTACTTTTTAGTTTTTAGCAATCTGTACTATAATAAAGCCCTCGATCGGGAAACTATTCGAGTGCCTAATACTTGGGCTGTTAGAATTCTCAACCTTACCGATTCGTGTAGGAGATGTCACGCTTGAGAGATGATTTGTTGCATCATCCGGGCAGCCCGCCGTGTTCTGTGTTCTGAGATTAAGATAGCGCCGATCGCTCTAAGTGTTAGGGTAAAACTTCCTCAAACGTAGAACGCATTCCTCTGGGGTAGAATTTGCGCTTCATCTTACTCTAGGAGTAGTATTTTTTTCAAGATTGGGGGCGGGGCGCGGTTTTGAGGAATGCTGTTCCGGTGAGTCGGCATTCACGACTGATTTGACATTCTAGCTACCCGTTCCTCGACTGCATCCCTAGACGTGCAGCGATCGCCTTATGTTCGGCCCCCTGAGTTTTTAGTCGGGTTGCAGTCGAGGAGTGCGGGCTAGGGGCTTATTTGCGATCGGCTGCGATGCACTTTTCCACTAAGGGCATGACTTGATCGACATCTTGCCAACCCAGAATTTCCGTGACTTTTTTCTCCAAATTTTTGTAGGTTCTAAAAAATTCGGCTATTTCGTCCAAGCGGTGGGGGGCTACGTCTTTGAGGGACTTATAGTGAGCGTAGCGGGGGTCTTTGTCGGGAACGCACAAAAGTTTTTCGTCCCTGTCGCCTCCGTCGATCATTTCCAGCATTCCGATCGGACGGGCTGCGATTATGCACCCTGGAAATGTGGGCTCATCCATCATCACCATGCCGTCGAGGGGGTCGCCATCATCGGCTAAGGTATTGGGTATGAAGCCGTAGTCGCACGGATATTGGACTGAGGAAGAAAGCACCCGATCGAGAGCAAAGGCTTGCAAGTCTTTATCAAATTCGTACTTGTTTTTGCTACCGGCGGTAATTTCGATGAGGACGTTGAGCAGTCCTGGTTTCGGCTGTGCCGGAATTAGCGATAAGTCCACAACAATATCTCCAAGTTAACAGATGATTGGGATGAGTGCTACTTGCCAAATCCCTTTGATAGCATTTTACGGGCGATCGGGCTCGATGCTGCATGAGATTGACCGAAAGCGGACGAGTGTGTCGCCCGCGGGGAGAATACACTGGAGGGGCGAGACGCCCATCCCACACAAGAGAGAGTGGACGGGCGGGACGCCCATCCCACAATTTGAGAGGTACGGGCGGGACGCCCATCCCACAGGTTGAGGGCGCAAAGCTTTGTTTTGGCAAAGGAGATATTTTCAGAACCATTTATTCTGTTTACCGTCTGTCAAAATTATTTTAATTTTCAAACCCAACCACTGGCTCAGTTCTGTTGCTAACCACTTGATTTCTGATTCACTTAGTCCCTCCTTCTCTCCTAACTGATATTTGTGGTTGCCTGCTTGAACTATCATCTGATAGACTTTCCCTAATCTCACTTCCGAGTAGCTCTTCTGCATAAGTAATGATGCCGTTTTATATAACCCTGTAGCTATTGATAAAGCAAAAATCATAACTTTTACACCAATACCGCTGTTTCTATATTCACGTTGTTGAATTTTCAACTGGCCAATCTCCTTCCTGGGAGATGGCTTGGCATGATTCCATCTCAACCCCAGCAGATTGCTTGTCTGGGAGATTTGCTGCCGATCGATTCTGAGACGCCTTTCCCGAAATAGTGCAAATATCAACTTTAGTCCTGCCATACATAACAAACTTCCTGATATTATTATAAAAAATTGGGAATTTATCTTTAACGCATCGCTCAACATATCCCTTGCTATAAATGAGACAGGACTCGCAGATACCAGAGCCGAAAGCGTGGCAATTAAACCAAAACCGATGCCTTTGGGCGGAATTACAATTTCTATAAATTCCGATTTTTTTGTAAGTTTAATATCGCTGCCTTGTGGCTGCAGCACCACCATAGGATTTTTGTTGATCGGGCGGGGATTTTTAAGCCCTCGCCATGCTTCCCTAGCCGAAGATAACCGTTTGGAAAAACTTGGTTCTGTCATCCACTCCAGCCAATCTATTAAATTAGGATTGAGCTGCGGTACCCGATCGGCAAATTGAATTTTCAAATCCTGCTGCGACAGTTCGGTGGGATGCAAACCCGTTACCAAATAAATTAAAGTTGCACCTAAACCGTAGAGGTCAGAAGCCGGAACCGAGCGCCCGCCAAATTGTTCGGGTGCCATATACCCGTAAGTTCCCACTACTGTAATTGTGCCGCCAAATTTTGCAGCTTGGTTCTGCACCGAACCGAAATCAACTAAATAAACTTGTCCGACCGAGTTACCCGATCTGCTGTGCAGTAAAATATTACTGGGTTTAATGTCACGGTGAATAACAGGCGGATTTTGCTTGTGCAAGTAATTCAAAATTGCTAACAGCGATTTAGCTAATTGTTTCACCTCGCTTTCGCTAAAAGTACGCCCCGATCGCAAATGCTCTTGCAAAGTTTTTCCCTCTACATAAGTCTGTACCAGCGCAAAGCTTTTACTGTTTAGTTCGTCAATTTCCAGGTAGTCGAGGTAGCGCGGAATTGCTGGGTGAGAAAGTGCTTTTAAAGTTTCCGCTTCCCGTTCAAATAGCTTGAGGTCTTGCCATTCAAAATCGCTGCCGAGGAATAGCTGTTTGATAACAACTAATTCGTGAGTTTGTAAGTCACGAGCTAGCAGCGTTTGGCGACCAGTTTGTTTTCCTAGTTGCCGCTGCACTTCGTAGCGTTCTGCTAATATTTTGCTGGTCATATTTTTTTACATGAATTTGAGTGTGAGGGGAGCGTCGGGGTTCAGAAACCGGGTTTTTTAGCGAGTCTGGCGGTTCTAACGCGTCTTTTCGTAAAAACCCGGTTTCTAGGAGTCGGAGTGCGTCCAGAACTGTAAATTTTAGATTAGAGTCCACTTTCTTTTTGATACCACCGGGCAATAGACTTGCTACTTGCCCCCATTGACAGTCCTGCAATTAGCGACGGTGCTAGCAAGAAAATAATCTCAACACTCAAGTCGTTTAGCTTATTCCAACCCATTATCCGAAAGTAGACGATGCTTATCGAGGTACAGAGTACAATACTAATTGCAGTTAAAACCTGTCGGTGAAGTTTGGGATTAGTTAGGGGAAAAAACCACAAGCGGGTCACAATTCCTACGATTATTCCGTTTCCCAACCCCAGCAGCAAGCCCAGAAAAAGACCGATAAATCCTCCGAGAATTGTCGCCACTACCGGCAAAAGAAAGGTGCCGTAAATTGCTGCACAAGCTCCTACACCTAGAGTGCCCATCCAAGTGCTGCGCCCGATCGCATTCTTGAACAACCTAGAGGTATCTAGCGTTTTTCCCAGTCTCAATGTCTGGGAATATTTATTTATTTCCTGTGGTTTTTCTAGAACTTCTTTAGCTATTTGGACTGAGGCGGGACGGCATTCTAAACTGGGATGCGTCATCCACTTCAGCCAATTGGTAAAACCGAAACTCAGTTGGGTGAATTGCTCGAATTCGATCTGCAAATCTTGCTGTGGCAAATCGGCTGGATGCTGCTTGGTGATTAAGGCGATTAAGGTGGCTCCCAAGCTGTACAAGTCGGAAGCTGGAACTGCTCTCCCGCCAAATTGTTCGGGCGGCATATAGCCATAAGTTCCAACAACGGTGACTGTTTTCCCTTGTTGCGTGGCTAGGGTTTGAACTGCACCGAAATCGACTAGGTAAACTTCGCCGACGCTGTTTCCCGATCGATTCTTGAGTAAAATATTGCTGGGTTTAATGTCGCGGTGAATGACGGGGGGCTGTCGCTGGTGCAGATAGGCGAGGATGTCTAATAATGCTGTGGCTAATTGTTTGACTTCTCTTTCGCTGAAGGTGCGGCCGTCTGAGAGATATTCTTGTAGGGATTTGGCTGCGATGTAAGTCTGAACTAGGGCGAATCCTTTGCGCTTGGGCGTGTCGATTTCAAAGGAGTCGAGATATCGGGGAATTGCGGGATGGGATAGGGATTTTAAGGTTTCGACTTCTCGCTGGAACAGTTTTAAGTCTTCCCAGTTAAAGTCGCTGCTGAAGGAGAGGAGTTTGACTACTACTTGCTGTTGGGTTTTTAAGTCGCGGGCGAGTAAGGTTTGCCTTCCTGCTTGCTTGCCGAGCCGCCGATCGCACTGATAGCGATCGGCTAATATTTCTTTTGACAAATCGCCGATGTTTTCTCCGCTCATCTTCTCTTGCCCTAGAACCGATTAAACCTAGTGTAGTTGACAAAAGTGCAATAATCGGAAATGTTTGGGCTAGGGCAAAAAAAATTTTATGTCAAATAGCAACCGCCTTTAAAAGCCAGCTTTCTCGCACAATCAAGAAGCGCCTGAGTTAAGCTGGAATTTAATTTTGGATTTGCTTGTAAATTGACTGCACTACGTCGAGCAGGCTCAAGACTTGCTGCCATTCGGGGGCATCGGGGTTGTAGCTTTTGGCGCGCTGAGTTTTCAAACTGTGGTGCAAGAGGGAAAGCAGCGCGTCTGGAGACTGTAAGGAATTGTCCTCTTCATCTGCTGGGGTTTGGGCTGCATTTTCTTCGATGTCTTCTTTAATTTTTTGTGCTCGATCGGCGAGGGCTAAAGATCGGCCTGCCAGGTTTTCCGGCATTTTGGGCTGTTCGGACAAAGACGCGCTGGTTAGTTCTACCAATAGTTGACAGACTCGATCGACCCATTCGTGATCGTTTACTGAAAAGGAACCTGATTTGAACACTTGCCCGTCAGGTCTTTGTTGAATGGTTTGTACCTTCTGGATCAGAGGAATAGCCTTAACAGTGATATTTTCCGGGATTCTGGGGATATCTGACAGGGAGCTCCGAGCAATCTCCAGCAATAGTTGGTAAACCTGATCTACCCACTCAACATCTCCCGATTGCGAATTCCAATTATTCATAACTGACGCTAGTGGTTTTCTATATCTAAGACTAGAACATTGACTATCTGCGAAGGAAGCTCTTTTTAGGAGCCACTAACGCTATTAAGACTTAGGCGGACGGGGTGATAAACCCGGTTTTTGAGCGGATGTTTCGTCGCCTTTCTCCAAGATTTTTCTCAGAAACCGGGTAACGCTGCCGCCAGTCATAACTATTTTTAAGCGCTTCAAATAATAGAAGTGCTAAGTTTGTTGCCGTAGGTAGTGCGAACGAAACACGTAGGGCGAAACCCCCGCATCTCGCTTGCAAATTCAAATCCCGTTATATAACCATAATACCTGTTGGAGCTTATTTACAATTATCTCAATAGGATATTAAGGTTAATTGGTGGTGGGATGGGAGGCGCACCCCCGATCGCGATCGCCCCCGCCCCGAACCTTGACGCTACCGCCCGCATTTGCTGTGGGCTACTGCTATTTTTCTGTGAGATTCCACACACCATCCCAGTTGAGTACGTCTGAAAACCCATGTTGAAATAACATACAGCGATCGACGTGCAATTTAGCTGCCTTGTTTTTCGGGTCAACTTCCAGAACGGCGTTAAATTCGCGTTCAGCGTCTTTAAAGGCTTGCTTGGCTTTTGGTTCTAAGGCTTTCTTAAACTCGCTCAGCAGTTTTTTCACTCGATCGAGTCCCAGGTTTTCAAATTCCTCATCTAACATTTCTGCAACTGTCTCGCAGGCTCGACTTTTAATTTTCGCCTGCAATAGCTGCCTGATCTCTCCTGGTTTCAACCGCTTGATTTGGGGATTTGATGGTTCTAAGATGTCTGCTTCCAACAGCTTTTTGACTTCGCCTTCTTGCAAGTATTTAATATCGTCTGCTGATAGGGGCTTGATTTTTGCTTGCAGCAGCATTTTGGCTTCGTCTTCCGAGAGGTTTTTGATGCCTTCCAATTTCAGCAGTTGGATTTCTGGCTGCAACAGCACGATGAGTTTGTCTGATTCGGACAGGTTTTTCGGGTCGTACTCTGACAGCTTTTTCAGTTGATATAACAGGTTTTTGAGTTCGTGTTCCAACTGTTGCTCTAAATTGTAGGAAAGTTTCTTAATCTCTGCCTCCGGCATTTCGGCGACATCCTTTAAGATGTTTTTCACCTCACTTTCTGAGAGTCTTTGGCTGACTGGAGATTTGTAATGTTCGCGCCCCTTCGTGTAATGTTCTATAATTTGTTGCTGTGTTTCGGTTAGTGACTTGCCCACTGGCGAGTATCCCTCGCGGATGCCGACGAGTTCGTAAACGATTACAGGTTCGCTTTTGCCTTTGACAGTAATAAAGTCGAGTTCTCGCACGTACAGCCGATCGGCATAATCTCTGTAAGTATTGTCGCTGATGATCAAGTCGGTGCCGTACTGCTTGCTAGCGCCTTCTAAGCGAGAGGCGAGGTTAACGCCGTCTCCGATCGAAGTCAATTCCATGCGTTTGCTACTACCGATGTTGCCGCTGACAACTTCATCGGAATGTACGCCCATACCAATGCCGATCGGCAGTTCGCCATGTGCCATACGATCTTGATTAAACTGGGCCAATTTTTCCCGCATTTTCACCGCCGTTTGCATCGCGCACCAAGCATGATCCTCTAGGGGCGCTGGAGAGCCAAAAACTGCCATCAGAGCGTCACCGATGTATTTGTCGAGAGTCCCACCGTACTCGAATACGACATCTACCATCACTTCAAAATATTTATTCAGCATCACTACCACTTCTTCGGCTTGCAATTTTTCCGTAAGTGTGGTATAGCTGCGAATATCTGAGAACAGCACCGAAACGTTTTTGCGCTTACCGCCCAATCCTGTATCGCCTGAAGCTAACAAAGCTTCGGCTACTTCTGGCGTCATGTAACGGTACATCAAGTTTTTGATTTGCTTGGCGCTGCTAATATCTTCCATGACGACTAACGCGCCGTTTACCTTGTTGGGGTCGGTAGCGTCAGTCATTGAATTAATCGAGAGATTGATACTCTGCCCCTCTCCTTCCAAAGTAAGCAAAACTTGATCGGGGTAATACTGCTGGCGATCCTTATCGTCTTCGGGAGACAAAGACGCATCAAACCATTTGGCAAAATCGCCTTTTTCTAACTTAATTAACTCGCGCAAAGATTGACCTTCGCCTAATTCTGCATCGCTGACACCCAGTAATTTTTTGGCACTGGGATTGGTCGCTACTATATTGCCTTTTTTATCTGTAGAAATCACGCCGTTAGTCAAGGCGTGCAGCATATCTTTTTGTCTTTGTTCTTGCTGTTTGACTTCGGCAAACAGTTTGGCGTTTTGCAGCGCGACTCCTGCTTGGATGTTAAACGCCTTCATAAATTCCATGTCGTTGCGATTGAAACTCGCTTTCCACTGTTCCGGGGCGTGAGGCCAATCTTCCGGGTTGTAGGGGGGGAATTCTCCTTGTCGTTTTTTATTAACTAATTGGGTGACGCCAATCAATTTTTTGTCCGAGTTAAATACGGGCATACAAAGCATACTGCAAGTGCGGTAGCCCGACTTTTGATCTACTTCTTTGGAAGTGGCGGCGCGGGGGTCGTCGTACACGTCAAAGGGAATCAGCAGCGGTTCGCTAGATTGGGCGACGATGCCTGCAAAACCTGCGGTTCTGGGTATGCGAATTTCTTTAAGGTTGCCCCCCATCGGGATTTTAGTCCACAGTTCGTCTTTCTCTTCGTCGATCAGCCACAGGGTGCTGCGATCGGCATTCATGAGTTCTTGGGCTTGATCCATCACCCTTTTTAGGGTATCTTCTAAGTCTAAACTGCTCTGAGAAAGAGCGTTGACGGCATTCATCAGCGCCGTTGCTGCTCGTTGTCTCTGAGTTGCTGCGTAGAAAGATTTGGAAGATTCTAGAATTAGGCGAATCGAGGGAGCAAATTCTTTAAAAACTTGTTCGTCTTCTTTAGTAAATCCGTGCCTGTCTATTTGTTCGTCTAAAGTCGGGTATTTTTCGTGATTTGGTCTTAGTTTATTAATCAGTTGAACAACTGCTACTAACTCTTTTGTATCTTCATTAATCAGGGGCATTGCCAGCATTGTATAAGTGCGGTAGCCCGTTTTTTCATCAGTTTTTTTGGCGTTAGCCGATCGTTCGTCGTTGTAAAAATCGTAAGGGATATTAACCACTTTTTGGAACGTGGCTACTTCTCCTGCAATGCCCACGTGGGCCGGAACTCGGATTTCTAGGTTTTTGCCATTTTCGTCTTTAGCGACGATCGCCCAGAGTTCATTTTTTTCGTCGTCTAATAAAAATATCGTGCTGCGATCGGCATTCAGCAATTCCCCTGTTTTGAGGGTAATCGACTGCAACATCTCGTTGAGTATGGCGTCAAATCCCTCGCTCTCCAGGATATTGTCGAGCATTCCCAGGGTTTGATTGACAACCTTAAGTTTGTCTTCTACTTCCTTAACTACTACTGTGAAACTTTGCTTATTTAGAAGGTCGAGAATGCCAGAGAGGTTTCCTTGGCGCGGGATAATTGCACTGCTCCTAATTTCCGGGGGAGAATAATGTTCCTGATGATGATTTTCACCGCCGACAACAGCGACATCAATCACGTTGTCCAGAGAAGAGTAATTGGTGGAAGATGCAGATTTCATAGACCTTTACAGAAGCTTAAGTGTAAGGGTTAGTCTCTAAGCGAAGAGAGCCGGGAAGTTGATTAGTGAGTCACCTGTCGCACAAGACTCAAGTATGTTTGATACTCCCCACTGATGAATCAGGGGGATTCTTGACTAAGACCATAAAGGGACTTTCAAAGGCGTTATCAATGCGCCTCTACTGACTTCTTTGAGACAAAGCCCCAAAGTTGCCGCTACTTTTCTACCGATATTGCCTGCCCCATTGCAATCAGCATTAATCAACAAACCTTCAAGAGTACGGTACAATCCGCGCTTAATTCTTTGACCGCAAGGTTGCCACCCTTCTGGTTTTTCGCAGAATTTAGGTAGCAAATCAAGATCGATAAAGGAAGCCTTCGACGTATACGACTCTTCGGTTTCCACAAACCGAATCCCGTACTGCTCGCATAACTGAGCAATACGGGATTTTAGCCTGCCAGTTGGAATCTGAACAAAATTTTGATTAGTTTTATTTCCTAAACTAATACCATTTTTCATGACAGCATTCCAGCCGAATACTACAGTACCAATTTTATTGAGCAAGCAATGATTTATTACTTTTCGAGCTGCTTTGTTGACAGCATCCCGCATGGTGCGATTGCGATTCTCAGTTAAACCCTCCAATCGTTTTGACCAGTAACCATTCGCTTTCCCTGACATCAAAAACGCAACACGCTTGTTATATCCTTGATTGATGGACTTCAGATGTCGTCCGTCAATTATTAAGCTAGTCCCCACATTGCTGATACAAGTCAACCAATTGTTCATCCCGTGGTCGATCATCAAGACCTTGGATTGGTCTACCTCTACTTGGACATCTTTCAGTTTGTAAATCAACTCTAAATAGAAGGCACCGTTTCGAGGTAGAATCCTATATTCTCTGATTGCTTTGTAGTCGAGATTGGTAGGCCGAGGAAGATAGAAAGCATCCAAGCCGAACCAAGTTTTAACCTTGCTGCCCAATGGGAATCTCAGTAGTCCATCCTTAAGCCGGACAGAGCGACCTGTATAAGTCACTAAAGCTAGACCGCCTTGTCGATAATTCGGTAATCTAGGTCTTTGGGTTACAGTGCCTTTGCCAATTCCTCTCAGTAGTCCAATGTAGGATTTAAAAGACTCAGCGACGGTAGTTAAAATCTGTTGCGCGGTATCCGAATAAAATGCTTTGTAATGCAAGTTCTGGTTTTCTGTACCAAGCACTTTGTGCAACTGGGCCCTACTCGGTATCTGGCCTGTCTTGAAGTACATTTGGCGAGCATAATATATTCCGCAGTTCGTCAACTTTGACGACTCGCTACAAAGGAATTCTAGAATTGCTTTTAAGTCTGTATTGGGACTTATTAGATTTTGTTGGCATCCAAACATATTCTCTTTCCTCCTTGTTAAATTATACTATCATAGTAGGATTTAATCCTGTCAAAAATAAACAATATAATTCTGTTTATGTTCATGATTTGACCCCTGCTGTAGATCGATCTACAGCAGGGGTCAAATCTGTCGTAGCCTATCTTCTGCTATGAAGGAATTAATTGAGGATAAAGATGTTAGGCGACGGTCGTCGCTGCCGCTTTCCTCCCCATGTCGGTAGCCCGGGGCTTCTCGCTCGTTTTTTGGTGAAAGTATTTCCCAGTTTACAGAACTCCGGCCACAAGGCAAGGGCAATTCAGTTGGCCTTGCTGCCCAAGGGAGGGTGGGAGAGTAACGAGGCGGTGGGAGTGCTGCAATCTTTTTAGAGAGCGCGAATCTTGTTTAAAAGGTTTATTAACTGATTTTGACATTGTGCGTGCCTGGTTTAAGTAAGTTCTGCCGATCTTTGAGCCGATCGCCCCCAGTAACATGAATGCGTACTGGCGGGAGGACTGCTGAAAGAGGGGTGGCCTTGTGGGACTAGCCGCAATTGTGACACTACCAGTTGCTAGTGATGTGTGCCCTTCTCTACACAATTGTGGTTTTTAACTAGAATTTCTCTCTATTTTGCTGCTCTTAGCTTTCATCCCACTAAATTCACGGGGTTTTCAGCTTTTTTTTGTAAAATTTGCGGTTGACATTTTTAGTGTAACCTCCGACTCGGAAAAAACTCCGCCTTTTAACCCCCCGATCGGCTTGAGGGTGTCATCAGGGTTTGGCGGACTGAGTTTGGCGCAATCCGGCGGCTTCGACAAGCAGGGATTCGGCGAAGGCGATAGCTTCTGTTGCTGACCGGCCACTGGCGAGTTGGGCGAGTTCTTCCCGCCGCTGCTCACTGTTGAGGGCGGCAACTCTGACTACTGTACGTTCGACTGGTTCGGAGTTGGCTGCGGGTTCCTCGATACTTGGTTCTGCTTCGATCGTCTGTTTGTTGACGCGAAAATGACAATCAGCCATGGCGGCGATCAGCGGCTGGTGGGTGACGCAGAGAACTTGGTGTTTGTCGGAGAGTTGGTAGAGTTTTTTGGCGATCGCCCCAGCGACTCTCCCGGAGACTCCGGCGTCGATTTCGTCAAAAATCAGCGTACCGGCGCTTTCAATTTGGGAAAAACAGGCTTTGATGGCCAGCAGAAAGCGGCTCATTTCTCCCCCGGAGGCGATCGCGCCCAGAGGTTGCAATGGTTCGCCCGGATTCGGGCTGAAACAAAAGGCGATTTGGTCGGCACCGGTAGCGGTTGGGGTACAAGGCGATATCTCGACTTGAAATTGCACTTTTTCCATTGCTAACGGCTTAAGTTCTCCTACGAGGTGCGTTTCTAGTTTGAGGGCTGCTTCGCGTCGCAGGGTGGTGAGGTGGCTGCAAGCGTCTTTTAATTGCTCTAAAGCGGTCTGATATGCGAGTTCTAAGGCTTCCATTGACTCGCCTCCTTCTAAAAGTTCGTTCAGTTCGTTTTGGATGCTTTGATAGTAGGCGATCGCTTCTTTGAGCGGCCCGTATTTGCGACAAATTTGTTTGAGTTCGCGAATCCGATCTTCTACTTCTTCGAGTCTTTCGGGATCTGCTTCTAATTGTTCGCCGTAGCTGCTAATTTGCCGGCTGGCTTCTGTGGCTTGAGCTAAAGCATCGCTGACCATTTCTAGGATTGGTTGCAACTGCACATCGTAAACCGCCATGTCGCTTAAAATTCCTTCGGCTTTGCTCAACAAGTCGGCGGCTGATGCGCTGTCGCCCTCGTTTTGGTACAGGGCTTGGTGGACTTGGTAACTCTGCTGCTGCAATTCGACGACGTGGCTCAGCCGGATTGATTCGTGTTCTAGCTGTTCGAGTTCGTCGGCGTCTTCGATGTGGGCTTCGCCGAGTTCTCGGACTTGGTATTCTAACAAATCAAGTCTTTGCAGTCGCTGCTGTTCCGACTGACGCCTGCGTTTGAGGGCGGTTTTGGCGCTGTTGGCTGCCAGCCACGCGGAGGTGATGCTCGATCGCGCTTCCGTGAGCTTTTTGCCGCCGTATAAATCGAGCCATTCTCGCTGGAGGGTTTCTTGTCCGAGGTGGACGGTTTGGCCTTGGGCGGTAATTTCGACCAGCCGATCGCGCAGTTGATCCATTAACTGGCGGTTGACGAGAATTCCGTTCAAGCGCGATCGGCTACGCAGAGCACCGCTAGAGGCGTTAATTTCCCGGCTGCAAACGGCTAAATTTCCGTCTATGGGTTCGATTTCTTGCTCGCCCAGCCATCTTGCGGAAGCTTTGTCCAATTCAAAGGTAGCTTCCAATATTGCCCGCGCTGCTCCGGTGCGAATCGATCGGCGATCGACTTTCCCGCCCAACACTGCATCGATCGCATCTAAGATAATCGATTTACCAGCGCCGGTTTCCCCTGTAAATACGTTCAAACTCGGGCCAAATTCTAGATCCAGGCAGTCAATTAAGGCAAAGTTTTCTATTCTGAGGGATATTAACATGGAAGATGGGGAATTGGGAATTGGGAATTGGGCATCGGGCATCGGGCATCGGGCATTGGCTCCTCCACTATCGGGCGCGTCGAATTTCCCTAGTCCAATTTTCATTTTTAATTAGAATACTTTTGATTTTGCCACGTTCTATGGAGTCTCAACATTAATGCAAAATAAATTTCTGGTTCCCATTGCTCTATTAAGTGTTGTCTTGATTGGAGCTTTTGGGTGGAATCTGCACCAAGACAAGCAGCGAGTCTATGAATTAACCCTGGCGACTGGAGCGAAAAGCGGGAATTATTATCCTTTCGGGCAGGCAATTGCTGAGGTAATTACGAAACAAAATCCGCGTCTGCGAATTCGAGTTATTGAGAGTCAAGGTGCTGAGGAAAATATGCGCTGGCTGGAGGCAAATGAGGTGCAGTTAGCGATCGTGCAGAACAATACAGAGGCGGTGCCTTCGGCGAGGGTAGTCGCTGCTTTGTTTAATGAGGTTTTTCACTTAATTGTTTCGGAAAAGTCTGGTATTCAAAATGTTGCTGATTTGCAGGGAAAAAATATTGCGCTGATGGCTGAAGGCAGCGGTTCTTATACTTCTTTTTGGTTAGTCAGCCGACATTACGGTTTGAAAGAAAGCGATTTTAAGTTTACTGCTGGCTCTTGGGATGACGCTACTAAGTTGTTTGCTAGCGGCGAGGTTGATGCTATTTTTAGGGTGCTACCTCCGGGGAGCAATGTTGTTAGCGATTTGTTGCAAAATACCCGTGGCAAGTTGGTGCCGATTGACCAAGGATCTGCGATGAGAATTAAAGTACCTTATCTGGAAGCTGATGTGATTCCCAAGGGTACTTACAAGGCAGAGCCTGCTGTTCCCGATGCGGATTTACCCAGCGTTGGAGTGCAGGCTAATCTGCTGGCTGGGGAGGATCTAGATCCGATAATTGTCAAGGAAATTACGCGAATTTTGTTCGAGCACCGCCGCAACTTGGTAGCTGCTAATTCCCTGGGAGCTATGATTAGTCAGCCGGGAGGCAGCGGGAGTTTGTCTTTGCCCGTTCATGAGGGAGCTCAGGCTTATTACGATCGCGAAAAGCCGGATTTTGTTGCTGCTAATTCTGATGCTATTGGCTTGTTTTTGTCCATCGGCACTCTTTTGGCTTCTTGGCTTTGGCAGTTGCGATCGCGCTTGTTGGAGAAACAAAAAAATCGAGCTGATAAATTTAATTTGGCTATTTTAAGTTTGATCCAACAAATTCGCCAAGCGAAAGCTTTGGAAGAAATCGATCGGTTGCAGGCAGAGTTATTTAATATTTTTAATCAAGTGATTGTGGACTTGGATGAAGATCGGATTGATTCTGAATCTTTTCAAGGTTTTACTTTTACTTGGGAAACTGCGATTAAGATTGCAAGCGAGCGAGAAAAAATGCTGCGGAATGTGCACTTTGTTTCCAATGGTTTAGAATCTGATGCCACTCTTATCAAAGAGCGGGAGATTTAATTTCTATTCCTCGTTGGCACTTGGGCTTGAGTGCCGGGAGGTTAGTAGTTGCGCTCTTTGCGCCCCAAAGTTTGTAGTTGAGTTCAACTCCTAAAGCGCAACTACAAACTGAATGGCTGCGTAATTCAGCAATTT
The DNA here is from genome assembly GCF_036705265.1 of Microcoleus sp. B4-C2. Lineage (NCBI taxonomy): Bacteria > Bacillati > Cyanobacteriota > Cyanophyceae > Oscillatoriales > Microcoleaceae > Microcoleus > Microcoleus sp. B4-C2. The sequence continues at coordinate 21,568 of NZ_JAUBUB010000029.1, read as the reverse complement.
CTACTCCTTTGAGCCGACGAAGCCTAAGTGTTTCCAAGCAGCGGCTGTGGCAATTCTGCCCCGACTTGTGCGCTGCAAAAATCCGATTTGCATTAAGTACGGTTCGTACACATCCTCAATTGTTTGAGTGTCTTCTCCTGTGGATGCTGCGAGAGTTTCTAAACCAACCGGGCCGCCGTTAAAGTTTTCGATCATTGCTGTCAAAAGGCATCGATCAGTCCAATCCAAACCTAGCGGATCTACGTTGAACAATTCGAGGGCCACTGAGGCAACTTCGGCATCAATTGGCTTTAAATTTTTGACTTCGCTGTAGTCTCTAACTCGCCGCAGCAAGCGGTTAGCGATCCGGGGGGTTCCGCGAGCTCGGCGGGCAATTTCTGTGGCTCCTTCTGGGGTGATTTGAGTGTCGAGAACTTGGGCGCTTCTTTGGACAATTAGACTAAGTTCGTCTATTTCGTAGTAGCGCAATCTTTGAATCAAGCCGAAGCGATCGCGCAATGGAGATGTCAGCGATCCGACTTTTGTGGTTGCTCCTACTAAGGTAAATGGTTTCAGGGGAATGCTGCGAATTTTGGCGCTTTTGCCTTGACCGATCGTAATATCTAACCGACAGTCTTCCATCGCCGGATAGAGGATTTCTTCTGTAACTTTAGATAAGCGGTGAATTTCGTCGATAAACAGCACGTCGCCTGCTTTGAGGTTGATCAGCAATCCGACAATATCTCGCGGTTTTTCTAACGCTGGGGCGGTGGTGATTTTGCATTCAACTTCCATTTCTGCTGCTAGAATTAGCGACATTGTGGTTTTTCCCAACCCTGGCGGCCCGTAGAGTAACAGGTGATCCATAGGTTCGCCGCGAGATTTGGCTGCTGCAATTGCGATCGCCAAAACTTCTCTTAAGTCTTTTTGCCCGATGTATTCAGCTAGCCGTTGGGGTCGAATTTTGTCGTCTTGTTTGCTGTTGATTTCGTCGGGTAGTTCTTGCGATTCTAGCAAAGATTCCGCCTGGGGTTTGGCGGCTTTTTTGCGACGGGCTGGGGCTATGTCTTCGGGTAGATTTGGGTCGGGGGGCTGTTGTTTGGAGGAGATAATAGCCATATTTATTTGCGATCGCGCAGCGGGAAGTGTTTACAATTGTTAGCAGAATCTTTAAAATTATTGAGTTCGTTATGAGTATTCCATCTTCTTTATTAGCATCGGAAAGCATAACTTTTGAGGGGGCGATCGAGCTGACTCAATCTTTACTGTCGTTCATGGAGGCCGATCGACTTTTACAAGCCGACATCCAGCAAGCTGTTACATCTCTGGTGAAAACACAGAACGGTGCTAGGGGGTTTTTTGTCACCTATCTAACGGACGATCGACCGGAGGCAGATCACCCGTCACCCGGAGTAGTCGAGGCGCTGCGATCGGCTCCTGAGATCGTAGCAGAACTGCTGGTGAAAAATTTGGCGATGTCGGCGGCAATGGTTGTACATCATTCGCGCCAGCAAAAGGAGGAAATGGCGGCTGATTCTGCTAGAGTGCAGGAGCGATCGCGCAATTTAATTCAAATGCTGCAAATGGCAGCGTGTCAAACTATAGCGTCGCAAATGCTAGAAAGTTTGCACAGTGCCAACGGCGAGTATGAAAAATTTTTCCGGCGGTGGGGCTACGATGACGAGCAAAAACGGGCGATCGGTTCGGCAGTGCGGGGTGCGATCGGCTAAAATAACCTCCCAAGGAAGGGGAAAGAAGAAAGAAACAAGAAGCCCAAGCCAGGGTGGCAGATCCTTGATCAAAACGACGGGGCTGTGGAATAATTGCGGTTTAGCAAAAGCTGCACAGTTGTAGCTTGAGTTGATTTAGGTGTGAAGGTAGTGAACGAGGGCGAAAAAATTGCAGAGAACTGTGAAAGAAGTTGCCCAAAAAGCCCGAAGGGTGGGCGGCAGGCCGCCCGCAAGTAGGCAGCGGTGGGCGAAGCTGAATCTGCTGGCAACATTGGTGCGCCGGGACTTGGAAGCTCAATACAAAGGCTCGATTCTGGGCAATTTTTGGCCGCTGCTGAATCAGCTATCGCAATTGGTGATTTACACTTATGTATTCTCGATCGTCCTCAAGGTAAAGCTCAGCCTTGCAGGCTTCCCAGAAAACAGCGACATTACATTTGGAGTCTGGTTGTTTGCAGGTTTGCTGCCTTGGACGGCCTTCACCAGCGGTTTGATCAAGTCGGGAGTATCCGTGGTGGGGCAGCCTAATTTAGTCAAAAAAGTGGTATTTCCTCTCGGTTTGCTGCCCCTAGTGCCGATTTTTACAGCTTTTATTGAAAGTTCTCTGGGTTTAGCAGCTTTGATTGTGATAGTTGCAGTGTCGTCGCAAAAGCTCAACGCTACTTTATGCTTACTGCCGTTGGTGTGGATACCTCAGTTGCTGATAACTGCTGGTTTGGGATATTTGACAGCCGGCTTGACTGTATTTTTGCGAGACATTCCTCAGACATTAGGTGTTATTCTAAATTTTTGGTTTTATTTGACGCCGATCGTCTACCCAGCATCAATCATCCCCCAAGAGTGGCGAGGGTGGGTATTTTGGCTAAATCCAATGGCCGCCATCTCGGAGGTTTATCGAGACCTCATACTGCTTGGAGAAGTTAAGCATTGGGGCGAATGGGGTGTCGCCACGCTAATTTCTGCTGCTATATTTTGTGGGGGTTGGGCGGTTTACCGGCGTTTGCGTCCCGCTTTTGCTGACGTGCTGTAAATTTGTTTGAGATATGCTGTAAATTTGTTTGAGATATAGAGCATATTCTATTTATATGTAGTACACACAATTTTCTAGCCCGTGTAAGGTGCGTCGCCACCCGTCAATCTGCAAGTTTTATCCAATATCTCGCAGCGACGCACCCTACAGATTAACACCACACAATAGAGCTGCTAATGTACTTTATGAACCACCGAATATGCTGTAAAGTCAATCTAAAATCTAAAATCTAAAATCTAAAATCTAAAATCTAAAATCTAAAATCGGATGACAGAAAATGTAATTTCACTAAAAAATGTTTCCAAATGCTTTAAGCGGTACGATCGTCCAGGAGACCGCTTAAAGGAAATTATTTACCCCACCAAAAAACTTGCTGACGAATTTTGGGCCCTACACGACATCAATCTGGAAATTCCTCAAGGACAAACTCTGGGAATCGTCGGTCGCAACGGTTCGGGGAAAAGCACTCTCCTGCAAATAATTGTGGGGACGCTGACTCCTACCGCAGGAAGCGTCGATGTTAAAGGCCGAGTCTCCGCTTTGTTGGAACTCGGAAGCGGGTTTAACCCGGAATTTACCGGGCGACAAAATGTGTTTTTTAACGCTCAGTTACTGGGATTCAATCAAAAAGAAACTGAAGAAAAGTTTGACGATATAGCTGCTTTTGCTGATATTGGCGATTTCATCGAACAGCCAGTCAAGACTTATTCTAGCGGTATGTTTGTCAGGCTAGCTTTTGCCGTTGCGACTAGCGTCGAGCCGGATATTTTAGTGGTTGACGAGGCGCTTTCGGTGGGGGACGAAGCTTTTCAACGCAAGTGTTTTGCCCGCTTGCAAAGCATTCAGGAAGGTGGCGGAACAATTTTATTTGTTTCTCACGCTGCTACTTCTGTGGTGCAACTTTGTACGTCGGCGATTTTAATGGATAGCGGTGAATTGCTGCTCGCTCACACGCCGAAGGTGGTAATTTCTAAGTATCAAAAGCTGATTTATGCCGATCCGGATCAGGTTCTGGGGTTGAAGTCAGATATTCGAGCTCTGAACCAACTGACAAAACAGGAAAGTCAAAACCAGCTTCAGGATGCTAATTTAGAAAGCACAAAGAGGGAAGTTAAACCGGAGCAACATCTCTCAAAACCGCAGGAATATTACGATGAATTTTACGATCCGGGGATGATACCGTCGAATACGGTAAGGTATCCGTCTCGTGGAGCGGAAATTATCAACCCCCACATCGAGACGCTGAAGGGAAATGTGGTAAATCACTTGCTCGGTCGTCAAGATTATATTTATACTTACTCTGTCACTTTTTCCCGGTCAACTTCCAAAGTTAGGTTTGGAATGTTGATTAAAACAATTAGTGGTTTTGAGTTGGCGGGTGCTTCTTTGAAGGCTTCTACTCAGTCAGTTAGGTATGTGGAAGCGGGAACGACAATTGTAGTGAAGTTTCATTTTAAATGTTTGCTGAATCCCGGTGTTTATTTTCTGAATGCTGGGGTTGTCGGAACGGTAGATGGAGATTTAACTTATCTGGATCGCTGTGTTGATGTGGCGATGTTTAGAGTTCAGTCTTGTACTGAGTCCTGCGGTAACGGCATCGTTGACTTGCTGATCGAACCGTGTTTAACTGTTGTTAATGCTGATTCTCTAGTTAAAGAGCAGTCAACAGAGGTTATCTAAAATTCTGTAAAAAAAATGAGCGATATCAATTTAGATTTAGTCGAAAATCCCGTAATCAAAGCATTTATTCAAGATCAAACTAAGTTTCCCGAAAATTTTAAACTGAATATCTGCGAAGACGATGAAATGTATTTGTTCAGCTTGAACAACGTCAAAGACGATCGCGATCGGGCTTTGGTGCGCTATTATTCGATCGGGCGTCGCATCTTGGATACGGTTAAACAAGTTGTGGAATGGCATTTTGGCAGTTTTGAAAATGTACCTTCTTTTCTAGATTTTGCCTGCGGTTACGGTCGATTTACCAGGTTTTTGATTCAGGAAATACCGCCGGAACGAATTTGGGTTTCTGATATTTATGCTAACGCGGTTAAGTTTCAAACTGAATACTTGGGCGTCAACGGTATTGTCTCAACTGGAAAACCCGAAAATTATTTAATTGACCGCAAGTTTGACAGCATTCTGGCTAATTCTTTTTTCAGCCATATGCCGGAAAGAACTTTTACAAGTTGGTTGCAAAATTTGTACGATTTGTTGACTCCTAACGGCATTTTGATGTTCAGCGTTCACGATGAGTGTTTGCGCCTAGCAAATATAGAAATGCCGGCTAATGGTATTTTGTTTAGTGCTCAAAGCGAAAGCCAGTCTTTAGATAAGGAGGAATATGGCACAACTTATGTAACTGAAAAGTTTGTGAGAGAATGTGTCGAGAGAGTTAGCGGTGGCAAAGCTTTTGTTCACCGCATCAAAAAAGGTATATGCAGATTTCAGGATTTGTATGTTGTCACAAATGAGCTAGTTAGAGATTTTTCGGAGTTGAATTTCAATCACCACCCAGAAGGATATATTGATGTTGCTGCTTTTACGAATAAGGAGAATTTGTATCTGGAAGGATGGGTAGCTGATGTGAATCTCAACGGTCGAGTTGAGGATCTGCAAGTGCTGGTAAACGGGGAGGTTGTACAGAGGTGCGAGCCTTTTTACGATCGCCCGGATGTGGCTGGATATTTTGAAACTGATGGGGCTCTGCAGTCGGGTTGGAGCTGTTATTTACCCAAAAACACTGTAGGGTTGCAGGATGTGTTAATAGTCAAAGCAATCAACAACTATGGTTGGGAATGGATTCTGGAAACTTGCACTGTAAAATCGCTGATTAACCAAAGACAATCGCAGTCTTTATTGGGTTCTACTCAGACAAAACTCAAATTACTTGAGACTCAGTTAGAGTCGGCTAGGATTGAATGGGATCAAAATCAAAGTAAGTTAATGATTACTGAAACAAAGTTGGAAGAATCTCAAACAAATTTGCAAGAAACTCAAAGTCAATTAGTTGCAGCTCAAATGCAATTGGAGCAAACTCAACATCAGTTAGTATCTGTGCAAACGCAGTTGGAAAAAACCGAAAATCAGCTAATTAATCTGAAGCAAGAACTAGAGCAAGCGAAGTGTAGGGTTTTGGCAATGGAAAGCAGCAAGTTCTGGAAGCTCAGAAGCGCGTGGTTTCAAGTCAGGCGAAAGCTGGGCTTAGCGGGAGATTAGTGAGTAAATTTGGTTGGTGTGGGAATTAGGGCGAGGGAGAAGGGAGATAAATTGTGAGTACAAATGACAGCAAACCGTCGGTTTTTATTGTTACCGGAATGCACCGTTCCGGTACGTCTTTAACAGCTTCTTTGTTTCAGAAAGTTGGGGTTGATATTGGCAAAAAGTTAGTGGGCCCGGCCGACGGAAATGTGAAAGGTCATTTCGAGAATGTTGATTTTGTGGAGTTCCACAAAAGTGTTTTGCGATCGCACGGTATTGATGAACTAGGCTGTACGTTTGAAAAAACGATTCCGGTAGCAGCAGAATACGTGGAAATCGCTAAAAGGGCGATCGAGCAAAATCAACTTCCTCACAAACATTGGGGTTGGAAAGACCCGCGAACAGCCCTTTTTTGGGATTTTTGGCTGAATTTGCTCCCCGAAGCTAATTTTATCTGTGTTTATCGATCGCCCTGGGAAGTAGTCGATTCCCTTTACCGCCGGGGAACCGATGTCAGCTTGCTGCAAAATCCCGAAATGGCAGTAAAAATGTGGATTCACTACAATCAAAAAGTTTTAGAACTTTACGAACGTTTTCCCGATCGCTGTCTGCTAGCAAACGTTTACCCGATCGGCAACACTCCTGAACTTTTCCTCGATCGAGTCAACGAAAAATTTAATGTTAACTTAGGTGCGATACCGGCCGACAATTTTGAAGAATCTTTATTAGTCAACGATATTGTCAAAAGTCACAGACCGAGTTTAATAGAAAAATATTTTCCCGAAGCATTAGAACTATATCAACTTTTGGAAACCCAAGCGGGCAATCTCAGCAGCGAATCCAAAGGTGCGATCGATCGAGTTATTCATTTCCCAGCCTCTCCAGTCTGGCCATTTGAAGATTGGCTAAAAATCCGCTTGCTGGAAAAACAGCAAAAAACCAGCTATTCCGAACTCAAACAGTGGCAAGAACAATTTCACCAGGCCCAGGCGAAAGTGTTGGGCTTAGAGACTGAATTAGGAGCAACTCAAGTACAGCTTGCAGGCAAAGAATCAAATTTTCAAGAAGCTTTAGCAAAACTCCTCGGATTAGAAACAGAATTAGGACAAACTCAAGTACAGCTTGCCGGCAAAGAATCGCAATTTCAAGAAGCTTTAACAAAAGTCTTAAAATTAGAAGCAGACTTAGGGGAAACTCAGGTACAGCTTGCCGGCAAAGAATCGCAATTTCAAGAAGCTTTAGCAAAACTCCTCGGATTAGAAACAGAATTAGGACAAACTCAGGTACAGCTTGCCGGCAAAGAATCGCAATTTCAAACAGCTTTAGCAAAAGTATTAGAATTAGAAGCAGACTTAGGGCAAACTCAGGTACAATTTGAAGAAACTGAATTTATATTGCAGCAAAAGTTAGCTGAGTTAATTCAGTTAGAAACAGCACAAAGTCAAAATCAGGAAAGATTAAAGGATACTCAGGAAAAATTAGAACACTCCCGCCTGGAAAATGAAAAGTTTCTGGCAGAACTTGCTATCATCAAGTCTTCAATAGGGTGGCAACTGAGAGAAAAGTTGTGGGAAGTTCAGCGCCAAATCCGCGACTTGTTCCCTAAATTTATTTTTTCCTTAGATCGACCAACTACTTGGCAAGTTTGTGATTCCAAGCTGCTAATTGTGGGCTGGGTTTTTAACCAAAAAAGAGAGACTACAGCAGTCCGCGCCAGAATTAAAGACCAGAGTTTTGCGGGCATTTACGGCCTAGATAGAAGTGATATAGCGCTAGCACACTCTAATATTCCGGCTGCAAATAAATCAGGTTTTACAATTGAATTGGAAGCGCCTGCGGGACGACACGAAGTGTTACTGGAAGCGCAAGATGAGCGAGGTAAATGGCATTTGTTGGCAGCTTATCCGTTGTTAGTTTCAACGATTCAAGCATCGTTAGATGTACCGGTGGTGTGGGAACAGCGTCAGGGTCAAATTTTGTTTGCAGGTTGGTGCTGCCACCACGATCGCAAAATTGCTAAATTAAGCTTGTTGTGCGGCGATACTTCTGTAGAATGCGCCTACGGTTTACGGCGAAAAGATGTCGGCGAAGTGTTTCCCGACTGGGTTAACAGTTCGGAAAGCGGTTTTGAGGCCCTTGTCGATTTGCCGCCAGGGGAATGGCACGTTTCTCTGCAAGCTGAGTTAGAAACCGGGGAAATTTTGTCTTTTCAAGCGCCGAAAAAATTGACAGTGCGGCGCTACCATATCTGGCAGCGAAGTGCAGATAAGTTTGAGGAGTTATCAAGGTTGACAGCCGCCATTCAGCAGCGGGCGAGGGAGAGAAAACAGCGTCTTGGGAGAATTGTGCCCTTGCCCTGGGAAATGGTGAAAGTGCTCCGCCAGTTGGGGAAGATTTATCGGCAGCAAAAACAGTTTACTGCGCCGGGAGATTTATTGCCACCTGCGGGTTTTGTGGTGCCTCAACCTATTGATAGATATGACGCATGGCTGGAGGTGAATCAGTGGAACGATCGCGCCCGCGATTATTTGATTTCTCGGTTAAAATCCTGCCGGGAGCCCCTGCCAAAAATTTCGGTAGTAATGCCAGTTTACAACCCGCAGATAGATTTTCTCGAAAGTGCGATCGACAGCGTAATCAATCAAGTTTATCCAAACTGGGAACTCTGCATTGCCGATGATTGCAGCACCGATTTCACTGTTGCTGACACTTTGAAAAACTGGGTTCAAAAGAACGATCGTATCCGCATCACATTTCGTACCGAAAACGGCAACATCAGCGCAGCAACTAACAGCGCCGCCGCCCTCGCAACAGGCGACATCATCCTGTTTTTAGACAACGACGACGAACTCACTCCCGACGCATTAGGCGAAGTCGCCTTATATTTTGCCGCGCATCCAGCCACCGATTTCCTATACTCAGACGACGACAAAATCGACACCAAAGGTCGCCGATTCGCCCCGCAATTCAAACCGGAATGGTCGCCGGAACTGCTGCTTTCCTATATGTATCTCGGTCATTTGTGCGCTGTCAGAAGACACATTTTTGAAGAAATAGGCGGTTTACGGATAGGTTTTGAAGGCTCGCAAGATTACGATTTTGCCTTGAGAGCCACCGAAATTTCTCGCCACGTCGCCCACCTGCCGCTAGTGCTGTATCACTGGCGAACTGCACCCGGTTCTACAGCCATATCTGGGGCCGCGAAACCAGCCAGTTTTTCCGCAGGTCAAAAAGCTATTCAAGACGCACTAAACCGCCGCCAAATTAACGGCAATGTCGCTCAGCACGCATGGGCGATTAAAGAAAATTTGGGCATATTTGCCCAGGATTTCCCGGATAACGGCCCATCAGTAACGGTAATTATTCCTACTAAAAATCAGCTAAAATTGCTGAAAGCCTGTCTGGATTCTCTGGAAACTACAACATACAAAAATTATCAAGTTGCCGTTATCGACAACGAAAGCGACGATCCGAAAACTCTGGAATACTTAAAGGAATTAAATTGCCAAGTTTTGCATATAAAAAATCCTGGAGGAAAGTTTAGTTTTGCAGCAATTAACAACCGGGCTGCCGAACAAGTTGATAGCGAATATGTTTTGTTTTTGAACAACGATACTGAAGTAATTAACCCCCGCTGGCTGAGTCAAATGGTGGGATACGCTCAAATTCCCGCTGTGGGTGCAGTCGGCGCGCGGCTGTTATATCCCGACGGCAGAATTCAGCACGCGGGCGTAATTCACGGGCTGCATCACGGTTTGGCGGGTCATGCTTTTAAGCTGATGGACAAGAATAATCGAGGCTATCTTTCTCAAGCGATGGTAACGCGAAATTACTCTGCGGTAACAGCCGCTTGCACGATTACTCCACGTCAATTGTTCTTAGAATTGGGCGGTTTTGATGAGGAGAATTTTGCTGTTGCTTACAATGATGTAGATTACGGATACCGATTGTTAGAACGGGGTTATCGGTGCGTATATTGTCCCGATGCGGAGTTATTGCACAAAGAGGGAACTTCTAGGGGTTTTACCGACAATCCTCAAGAAGTAGCGGCTTTTAGGCGTAAGTATGCGGGCAAAAATGACAGTTTTTACAGTCCTCATTTGTCTTTAGAAGATGAGTATTTTCATATTCAACCTCGACGGGTTTTTATGAAGGAAGAAGGTTCGGCAACGGATTTTGTAACGGATGTAACGGATGTAACGGATGTAACAGATAAGGAAGAAGTAAAATTTAATGATTCTGGTTTGTTGGTAGCAGAAGCAGAGAATTTGATTCATCCTATCAGAGTTTTGATGTGCAGCAATTCGCTGGATTTTACTGGGGCGCCGCTGCATCAGTACGAAATCGCGGTGAAATTGGCGGCTGAGGGTGTGGTTAAGCCGATCGTACTTTGCGTAACAGACGGGCCCCTGCGTCAAGCTTACGAACAGCAGGGAATTGAAGTAATTGTGCGCGACAATCCTCTCGAACACATCTATCAGCGCGATGCTTATGATGAAGCCATCCGCAGTTTTAGCACAGAAATTGCCAGTTTAAAAGTAGATGCAATTTATGCCAATACTTTAGAAAACTTTTTTGTAGTTGATGCGGCGAGGCAAGTCGGAATTCCTGTGGTGTGGAACGTGCACGAAAGCGAACCTTGGCAAACTTATTTTAACAGGTTTGGTTCGGAGATTGCGGCGAGAGCTTTAGAGTGTTTTAGGTTTCCTTACAAGGTGATTTTTGTGGCGGATGCCACGCGGGACAGGTATTTGCCTCTCAACAGCCACCACAATTTTACAGTGATTCACAACGGCTTAGATTTGAGCAAATTGGAAAATTCGGAGAATTCTGAATTGGCTAGAAAAACTTTAGGTGTTGCAGCGGAAGATGTGGTAATTTTGCTGCTGGGAACGGTATGCGAACGCAAAGGCCAGCAGGATTTAGTTAAAGCACTTTCACTTTTGCCTGAGAAATGGCACAATAAAATTAGGTGTTTTATTGTGGGCGATCGCCCCAGTATTTACAGCAATAAATTAGCCGATTTGGTGGGGGAATTGCCAGCAGAGTTGCGGGAAAGGGTGACAGTAGTCCCGGAAACTGGGGAAACGGGAAAATATTACAAAGCGGCTGATATTTTTGTGTGCACTTCTCGCGTCGAAAGTTTCCCAAGAGTGATTTTGGAGGCGATGGCCTGCGATTTGCCAATTGTTACATCGCCGGTTTTTGGGATTAAAGAACAAGTGCGGCCGGGAATTAATGGTTTGTTTTATACGCCCGATCGCCCGGACGAATTAGTTGCAGCTTTGATTAGTTTATTGGAGGATAAATCTTTGCGGCAGCAGTTAGCTGAAAACGCTAAATATGTCTTGGATTCACTTAATACTTTTGAGGAAATGACTCAAGCTTATGCAGAGATTTTCTGCGAAGCATATTTCAGCCGTCATTAGTCATTTTACAGTGCCAGCGTCCCCCCCAGTGAAGGGCAGTAACTCACCTCGTAGACTTTTGGCAGGATTTAATATAATTTGCCAAGAATTGCGGAACATATTGAAAATTGAGCCATCAATACTATAAAATAATCAAAAATGAACGATGATAAAATGACCGATCGCCCAAGAGTAGATTATGAAAGGGCCTGGGACAGTTACGCCCAACAGTGGCAAAAAACTAATGCCGAACTTGCCCATATTGGCGACGAATGGATAGGTAAAGCTGCCGGTGCCGCCAACTCCTTAGCCGAATACGAAGCGCTAATAGAACAGCAATTTATTGCACCGTACATCAAAAAAGAACATACGGTTTTAGAAATTGGTATCGGAGGCGGAAAAACCGGTTCGCTGCTGCTGAAATATTGCGATCGACTAATTTGTGCCGACATTTCCAGTCAAATGCTGCAAGCAGCCCGATCGCGCTTGGGAGACGATCGTGTTTCTTACGTCAAACTCGACGGTTTAACATTAGATGGCATCGCCCCAGGTTCAGCCGATGTCTGCTTTTGTTACGATACAATGGTACACGTAGAGCCGGTAGATATATTCAACTACCTGACTCGCATTCCCAAACTGCTGCGGGGCGATCGAATTTGCGTGTTTCACCACACAAATATTTTTAGTGAATTAGGGTGGCAAAAATTCGCCAGCGAGTGGGACAAAAACTTGCTAGGGCACAGAGATGGCACAGCATTTTCAGTTATGACTGATACAATTATGGAAAAATTTCTCCATCATTTAAACTATGAAATCATCCTGAAAAATACATCTTCAGTACCGCGAGATTGTGTCTGGATCTGCAAAGCACCAACCCCCAATGAATAAAATCAAAGCTTTTTAGCCGCCTCAAAATATTTTATTCCAACAGTCAACAGACAACAGTCAACAGACAACAATCAACAGACAACAATCAACAGTCAACAGTCAACAGTCAACAGTCAACAGACAACTGACAATGAAAGCATTATTTCTCCATCCCAACTTCCCCGCCCAATACCGCCACATTATCACGGCATTAGGCGCAGATCCCAAAAATCAAATTGTTTTCGGCACTAAAAACGAGCGCCCAGAGTGGAACATTCCCGGCGTTCGCAAAGCAGCATTTACCCCCAGCCGAGAACCCCACGCGCAGACTCACCAATACGTCCGCCCTTTAGAAAGTGCCGTCATCTACGGACAAGCCGTATTTAGAATGGCAGAACAACTCAAAGCAGACGGTTTCGTACCTGATATTATCTGCGGACATTCCGGTTGGGGGCCGACATTATTTGTCAAAGAAGCTTTTCCAAATACGCCCCTTCTGTGCTATTTCGAGTGGTTTTATCATGCTATTGGTTCCGACGCAGATTTTGACCCAGCGGAACCTTTAACAGTTGACGATATGGCCAGAATTAGAATCAAAAATGCGCCGATTCTGATCGATTTATACTCTTGCGATTGGGGTTTATCACCAACTTATTGGCAGCGATCGCAATTTCCGCCAGAATTACAACAAAAATTATCCACACTCCACGACGGCGTAGATACCGATTACTTCAAACCAGACCCCGGTGCTAAACTAATTTTGCCTAACTTAGACTTGTCTGGCGTGGATGAAATTGTCACCTACGTATCGCGGGGAATGGAACCTTACCGGGGCTTTCCCGAATTCATTGAGTCGATCGCCTATGTGCAAGAACGCCGCCCCAACTGTCACGTCGTAATCGTTGGTTCAGAAAGAGTTTGTTACGGTCGTTCTTTACCCAACGGCGAGTCTTACAAAGACTATATGCTCAAAAAAGTACCCCTAGATTTGTCGCGAGTTCACTTTGTCGGCCCCCTACCTTACGGACTGTATTTAAAAGTAATTCAAGCATCCGACGTACACGTTTATTTGACCAGACCTTTTGTGCTATCTTGGTCGATGATTGAATCTCTATCAACCGGATGTTTAGTAATCGGTTCCGACACAGGGCCAGTCAGAGAAGTTATCCGCGACGGAGAAAACGGTTTGCTAGTCGATTACTTCTCACCGAAACAAGTAGCCGATCGTATTGATGAAGTTTTAGACCATCCTACCCGCATGGCAGACATTCGCATCAAAGCCCGTCAAACCGCCCTAGAACGCTACAGTTTAGCTAAAATGCTGCCGCAACATTTACAACTGATCGAGCAAGTAGCAAATCGTTCCATGCCGCCTACAGTTGGTATGGAACCCGAACGGGAATTAGCATCATCTTTTGCAGTGAGAATTTAGCAATAAAGGGTAGTCCTGCATAGTCAGGACTACGCCAATTTTAACAGGAAGAAATGGCTGTACTTGCTTGAAAGTAACCATTTTTGTTACTATTGTTAAAACCCAAATAAATTCCCATGAAATCAACTACTAGGGCGCTGAAAGAATGGAATGTAGCAGTTAATGCTTTGGAACAAGGTCAAACCATTGTGCTGTTGCGGAAGGGGGGAATTCGCGAGCAAGCAGGACAGTTCAATGTCACTGACAAACAGGTTTTGCTGTATCCAACTTTTGAACACCAACAGCCGGATTTATTAAAGCCGGAGTTTGCACATCAAGTCCAGACAGTTGAATCTGGTTGGCATCCTGAAGTTATTAGAATTGGTAGTTGGGCGGAGATTACTGATGTTTTTTTGGTAGCTTGGGAACCGGCAATTACTGCGCTATTTCCGTACCATATTTGGAATGAAAAATTTGTAAGCGATCGCCTGAAATGGAAACAAACTCAGCCAATTTATATTTTATTGCTGCGGGCTTATCGCCTTGCAGAAATCCGCGAAATTCCCTACATTCCTGAATACGGCGGTTGCCGTTCTTGGATCGATTTGGCAGATGCTATTTCGCTGGAGGGAAGCCAAGCTGTTTTGAGCGATCGCGAGTACATTGAACGCTCAAATCAAATCCGCAATCTGATAGCAAATCCTGCGAATGCTTCTGGTTAGCAGAGAGTGACAACGCTGACGGAAGGTAGTCAGGATTTTAGTCCTCATTAATAGTTTTTAATGTACTTTTCGAGAGGCGCGCTTCTACCAAACCCAGCCCAAAATCCGCAACTAATGCCATTAAAGCGGCCGGAATTGCCCCAGCCAAAAGTAACTGATTGTTGACGGTAGCAACGCCCCGGAAAATAAACACCCCCAAGCCACCGGCACCAATTGCAGCGGCGATTGTAGCGAGTCCGATCGCAATTACCGCAGCAACTCGCACCCCCGCCAGAATCACGCCTAGTGCCAGGGGAATTTCCACTTGCCATAACAGTTGCATATCCGTCATCCCCATGCCTCTTCCCGCTTCCGTAATCGCTGGATCGACGCCGACAATCCCAGTATAAGTATTGCGGATAATTGGCAGTAAAGAATACAGAGTGAGGGCGATAATTGCCGTGCGATCGCCTATTCCACCCAATACCGGCACCGGGATTAGCAAGCCAAACAAAGCTAAACTGGGAATTGTTTGCATAATATTAGCAAATCCCAAAATTGGCTTTTTCAATTTTGGTTTTCTCGTGGCTAAAATTCCCAGGGGCATCCCCACAAGAATAGCGATAAAAATTGCAACAGTTACTAAATATAAGTGTTCAGTTGCGCGCTGAATTATCTCAGCGCCATAGCGGTTGATAAAAATTATCATTGGGGAATTGGTTAGTGTTGATTGCTGTCAACCTTATAAATCATTTTCTATTTCAGGACTTGGTTCACCAGGATAGAAGCGAGAATCCAGAATTTCCTCTAAGCTGTAAAGGCAATTTTGAGGAAATGTTTTGAGAGGTAAATCGGTTTCTCCTACTGCCAAATCTCTACCGTTTTGATAAGCTTCTTGGAAAGCTTCTTGCAAGTAAGGTTTCAGACTTGGGTTCTCCTGTATCAGTCTCTGAGTATCCCGCCGCTGCACTCGAATTGTAGACAGCCAGCTACGACTCCGCTGCTGGGGCTGATATTGCCACTTCAGCAAATGTCCCAGCAAAATGCTCAAACGATTTCTAAGTTCTTGACGTTCCTGTTTGCCCAAAGATTCAATCTCCTCAATTAAATTTGGCAAGTCAAGTTGACTCCACTGACACTTGCGAAGTAACTTGGCTTGTTCTTGCGTCCAAGCATAGAAGTCGCTCTCGTAAAGACTGTGCATCGTTTGATTATCAGCTTAGTTACTAAAACTATATTATCAAATTTTAGCTAAATTATTCAAATTTAGCTACTTGCAAACATTCAATAAATGCCCCAGCTTCTGGATGCTGAGATTTGATAAAATCATCAGGTGTTGCCAATTCAACCAACCGTCCATCTTGCATCAAACCAATTCTCGAAGCTAACAAAAAAGCTTCTTGAATGCCGTGAGTCACAAAAATCACAGTTTTGCCAAGTTGCTGCTGCAATTGACCGAATTCCCGCTGTAATTCCAGACGAGTAATCGGGTCTAAAGCACCAAATGGTTCGTCCATTAACAATATCGGAGGGTCAGCCGCCAGTGCTCTAGCGACGCCTACCCGCTGCCGCTGTCCGCCGGATAACTGATGGGGATAGCGTTTGGCGAAGTGCTGGGGGTTGAGGTTGACTAATTCTAACAGTTGGCGGACGCGAGATTGAATACGATCGCCCTCCCAACCTTCTAATTTCGGCACTAAACCGACGTTTTGCTCGACTGTAAAATGGGGAAATAAACCGATTTCTTGAATCACATAACCAATTTTTCGGCGCAGTTGAATTGGGTTCCACTGAGTTGTCGGTTTTCCCATGACAAGAACTTCGCCGCTGCTTGGCGTTAGTAAATTGTTAAGCAATTTCATGGTAGTAGTTTTGCCACTCCCGCTGCGTCCCAGCAATACTAAAACTTCTCCTTGCAGCACTTTGAAATTGAGTTTGTCTACTAAATGCCTGCGGTTGAGGCGATATGTCACGTCGAGGCATTCGACAGCAACTTCATTATTGAGAGGCATGATTAGTTCTGGTGATTTGGGTTTTCAGCAAGTTAAAATCGGCGACCCTCGGAAAACAATTCCTAATCTAAAATCTAAAATCTAAAATCGACTTGATTTTGCCATTCTAGCAGTAAGGCTCGACATTGGAGGCAAGTTAATTTTTTGAGCAAGTCGCGAATTCCGTCTGGGGTGACAGGATATGCAGCACCGATAAATTCGGGGTTTACTGTTGCTGTCGGGTGCAATTCTGCAACAAAACCGTAGAGTTTTTGATTGGAGAATGAGCTGTTTATCGCCCAGCCGATATTGTTAATCGGTTCGAGGCGGGCGATCGCACTTTCGGTCACGCCTAGTTCTTTCTTGATTATAGCTGGAACGGCTGCTGCTGGCGTGGCTTCGGCTGGTACGCGACCGCCGGGAAAATCCAGGGTTGATTCTGCCACGCCGGGGCGATACATCGGTCGGGGAAACAGCAATTTGTCAGCTTGAATGGTCAAGATTACAACTGAATCCGCTCTTTCTACTCGCCAATATTCTACTGTTTTTCCTTCGGTTGTTTCGAGATGTTCGGCGATTAGTTTTACCCAATGAGACTTGATCTCTACAAAGCGATCTAGAGTTTTCCACTGGGATTTTGCAGTTTGGTTCATGTGGGAATTTTTGGAATAAATCAGATGTTGTTTGCTATGGTAGGCGATTGTTAGCGAGCGCAACAATAGCCGATCGACCTTTTCAGCTTTGAGCCAGTTTTTTCCTCTCGATTGTAAATTTTTGCTACAACCCTACACATTCGCCTAGATAATTCGGTAACATAGACTACATAATCAAAGTTTATCTGCGCCGTCGCTCTGGGTTGTTGCAACCCCGACCTGGTTCAGAGTCTTAGCCCAAAAGGAGTTGTGATGAAACTGCAAACAGATATTCGTACTTGGCAATCCCAACCAACGCCCGGAAGCTTCGCCAATGTCCGCGACTGGGAAAGATTTGGCTGCGCCGTACCTGCACCAAAATTGACTCCTTCTATGTGGGTTAAATTGTTCAACCCGCCAACCGCATTCAGCTTTGACGAAGCGTGGCTGTTGTGTGAATCTTCGGAAGAACAGTGGCTAGCTTGGATTCCTGATTATGGCGAAATTTTACTGAGTACACATGAATTTTGCGCTCCTAAATCGTGAATTACGCAGACAAACTTTGATAAACCAGGTTTTCAAATCCATATCCCTAGGGTTCCACGGGATTTTTGGGAAAAAATCTGGTTTCTGCCTAATTATGTCGTTTGCAGTGAGGAATGCAAGTCCTTATCACCGTTTAAGGACTTGCATTCCTCACTACAAACCTCTTATATGATGTCGTTTCAGCCGATATCATATAAGTCCTAATAGATATTAATTGAAATTTCGCCAACAAAAAGAGCAATAGAAAACCTATTGCTCTTTTTGTTCAAAAACACTCTCTAGTTTTTATCTTTAGATAGCGGAAGTTATATCAACTGGCTTCGATTGACCCCAATATTGCTGCGGTGACGGGTTTACTGTATCGATGCTTGCATGGGAGATATTGGTGAACCCGCCCTTACAGCAATTACGGTCAATTTAGCCCATGTGATATTGCTGGCTTATTTGCAAACTGCACGGTTATTTGCGTTTCTGACAATCGTGCCTACTCTACCATTAATCTGAATCGGGTTCTTAGTGCTGGCTCGAATCAAGAGTGGTTGTTTTGCCAGACATTCTCTGATTGATGCTGCCCAGGCGGTGAGAGCTCCGGTGTATTCTGTACGACCCGCTGGGGCGCGAAACTGATCGGTAATTAGGAAATCCGAGGTGATGCTAGTGTCAGTACCAACATTGGTAATAATGGGAAAATCAAAGGCTCTGGGCAAGGTTCTGTCCTGGATTCTGCCCGGTACTAACTGGTATTTCTTCGATCCACCCCTGTAGTCAATACCTGCTTGAGGGCTGGTGGGAGGGCTGGTTTGAGCTAAGGCGGGAACAGGCAAGCTTGCTACCAAAACGGTGCAGACACTCCAAAATAATTTCGATTTCATTCGATTCATCTCCTCAACTTTATGACGATTAGCACTAATTTAGGTATGCTCAAAAGACACTAGCTTTTATTGAGAAAGCGCCTGATGATATTCAGCTTTTGAGTTTGAGTTCAACTTACCTAATTTATTACCAAACACCTTCAAAAATGTTAAAACTGGTTTGCCTGACCAACTGTAGAAAAGTTTCAGTTGAGTGAGATATGTACACATCTGAAGTTGTTACAGTATTGGGGAGTCGGTTTTACCAGAATGATTCATTTTTGAGCGATGTCATTGGAACTTTATCAAATTTTGTCTCAGATATCAAGTTTTGCCGATCGCGTATCCTGTTTTAACACTGGTTTGTGGCTCGATCGAGGTTTGAGTGTGGCGCGCTATACCAGGGCGAGAAAGATGCTACAGTGCATCGATGGGCGTTTGAGTATTTTCAGGCGACAATAGACAGAGAAGGGGCTTGAAAATAGGTGATTTTAGTGGAAGATAGTAAATTTATCGACGTATCGGGCATTATGGGTGTTCCCGCGGCTCCGGCGGGTTACAAATCCGGCTTTGTGGGTATTGTCGGACGCCCGAATGTCGGAAAATCAACGCTGATGAATCAGTTGGTGGGACAGAAAATTGCGATTACTTCGCCGGTGTCTCAGACGACGCGTAACAGGCTGCGAGGCATCCTAACGACACCGGAAGCACAAATTATTTTTGTAGATACTCCCGGAATTCACAAGCCACATCACGAATTGGGCAAGGTTTTGGTGCAGAATGCCCGCACAGCGATTCAGTCGGTGGATGTCGTGCTATTTGTGGTGGATGGTTCGGTGGAATCGGGAGGGGGCGATCGATATATTATCGAAATTCTCAGCAATTGCAAAGTTCCGGTGATTTTTGGGATGAATAAGTTGGACGAACAACCGGAGGATTCTGTGTTGATCGATCGAACTTACGAGCAAATTGTCAATCCTGAGTGGCCTGTAGTGAAATTTTCCGCTCTCACGGGCGAGGGTGTCGAGTCGCTGCAACAATTGTTAATCGAACATTTGGAGGTTGGGCCTTATTATTATCCGCCCGATTTGGTGACTGACCAGCCGGAACGCTTTATTATGGGCGAATTGATTCGGGAACAGATTTTGCTGCTGACGCGGGAAGAAGTGCCGCATTCGGTAGCAATTGCGATCGACATAGTTCAAGAAGAAGCAAAAATTACGCGCATTCTGGCGACAATTCACGTCGAACGAGATTCCCAAAAAGGTATTTTAATCGGTAAAAGCGGCAGTATGCTCAAGTCGATCGGCAGTGCGGCCCGCGAACAGATTCAAAAGTTAATTGAAGGCAAAGTGTATTTGGAGTTATTTGTCAAAGTGCAGCCGAAGTGGCGGCAGTCGCGCACTCGTTTGGCAGAATTGGGCTATCGGGTGGAAGAATAAAACTTTGGCAGTTGGCAGTTGGATTTCTTCGGTTCTTTAGACCTCTTGCAAAAAATCCTTTTCATCTATTGATGGGACGGGCAAGATGCCCATCCCACAAGATTTATTTTTTCTTGTGGGATGGGCATCTTGCCCGTCCTAATTATTTTTGCAAGAGGTCTTTTGAATCAAGAATCGAGCACGAATTTCGCTCATAGAGAGTTTCATCTGGTACCGAGAGTTACAAACCCCCGCTTAACAACTAAAACGCCATTCCAACAACCGTAAAGTAAACTGAGAGCAGCCCCATTCGCCCCAGTTGACCTATGCCACGTTGGTTCAATACTGCTGGCCCATGCCAAGAAGACATTCATTACGCACTGTCACCCACGGTACGCTTACCAAGCTTAGAACGGTTAATAGCTCAACGCAACTATTTCGTCATCCATGCACCCCGGCAAGTGGGGAAAACCACTGCTATGCTGGCGTTAGCCAAACAACTCACCGAAAGCGGACAATACACCGCCGTGATGCTGTCAGTTGAAGTAGGCGCACCCTTCAGTCAAGACATTGCTGGTGCAGAAGAGGCTATTTTGGGGGCTTGGCGAGATAACATTTCCGTCCGTCTCCCACTCGAACTGCAACCGCCTGACTGGACAGCGATACAATCGGGGGGACAGAAAATTCGGGCTGCTTTACAAGCTTGGGCACAATCTTCTCCTCGTCCTTTGGTGGTTTTCATCGATGAAATTGACGCACTACAAGACCAAGCGTTGATTTCTATCCTGCGACAACTGCGCGATGGTTATCCCAATCGCCCGAAAGCGTTTCCGCAATCGGTGGGTTTAATTGGTTTGCGGGATGTTCGCGATTACAAAGTGGCTGCGGGGGGAAGCGATCGACTCCATACATCCAGTCCGTTTAATATTAAAGTGCGATCGATTACTCTTAGAGATTTTAATGCCTCAGAAGTCGCCGAACTCTACGCGCAACATACCCAAGATACCGGACAAGTTTTTACACCTGAAGCCGTAGCCTTAGCTTTTGAACTGACTCAGGGACAACCTTGGTTAGTGAATGCTTTAGCTAAGGAAATTGTAGAAGAATTAGTGACAGATGAATCTATAGAAATTACACCACAACATATTTTAGAAGCCAAAGAAATTCTCATAAAACGACAAGATACGCATTTAGATAGTTTGGCAGAACGACTGCGAGAAAACCGAGTCAAAGCCATTATCGAGCCAATGTTAGCCGGACGAGAATTGCCAGAATCTTCTAATGACGATCGCCAATATCTGCTCGATTTAGGCTTGCTCAAACGCGATCCAGCCGGGGGTTTAGTTATCGCCAACCCGATTTATCGAGAAGTGTTGCCGCGAGTTTTGGCGCAAGGGCCGCAAGATAGTTTACCGATTATCAGTCCGAGTTGGTTGAACGATCGCGGCGAACTGATTCCAGAAGCACTCCTGCAAGCGTTTCTCGCATTTTGGCTACAGCATGGCGAACCGTTACTCAAAAGTGCATCTTATCCCGAAATAGCCCCGCATTTGGTGTTAATGGCGTTTCTGCATCGGGTGATTAATGGTGGGGGAACATTGGAACGGGAATATGCGATCGGACGCGACAGAATGGATTTATGTTTGCGTTATGGTGACGTAACATTGGGAATTGAACTGAAGGTTTGGCGAACTCGGAAAGTCGATCCGTTGAGTAAAGGGTTGGAACCAGAAGTGTTGAACGCTTATTGATAGGATTCTGAAAATAGACATACGAATCCTATAAAATGCTGATTTCAGCAAT
>NZ_JAUBUB010000028.1:0-58874 GCF_036705265.1 Microcoleus sp. B4-C2 | reverse complement strand
CCCGCCCGTCCAAAAAGGACGGGCGGGACGCCCATCCCACTTTCAAGAGTGGAAGTTATTTAATTCTCATTCCTAATTGAAAACATACATTTCCTTTTTTAGTCCTAATTATTCGATCGCCCCAAATAGGATGCTCCTATTGACATGAGAAATTTTTAGGAGTAAAAATAGTAAAAATAAATACGATCGCACTTTAAGCACCATCTTTAAACACAATGACACCCAACAAACTACATTTCCTCGGATGGTTATTCATTGTTAGCTGGCTGAGTGCTGCGGCGGGTTCGGCCAAGGCGCAACCCATCGCCCCCGCACCAGATGGCACTAACACAGTTGTCACTCCCAGCGGCAACCGCTACGACATTTCCGGGGGGTCTTTCAGCGGAGATGGGGCTAATCTTTTTCACAGTTTTACTCAGTTTGGCCTCAGCGAGGCTCAAACGGCTAACTTTTTGACCAATCCCAATATTCAAAATATTTTGGGAAGGATTACTGGGGGTAATCCTTCTTTAATAAATGGCTTAATTCAAGTTACGGGCGGAAATTCCAATTTATTTTTGATGAATCCTGCTGGCATGATTTTCGGGCCGAATGCCATTCTCAACGTGCCTGGATCTTTTAATGCTACTACGGCGACAGGGATTGGTTTTGGGAACAATCAGTGGTTTAGTGCGATCGGCAATAACAATTGGGCCACTTTAATCGGGGTCCCGAACAGTTTTGCGTTTACAAATTTGCCAGGGGGAAGCATAATTAATGCAGGCAATCTGACGGTGACACCAGGTCAAAGTTTAAGTTTGATCGGCGGTACGGTTGTCAATACTGGTCAGGTAAATGCGCCTAGTGGCAATATTATCATCAGCGCCGTACCGGGTAACAATTTGGTGCGGATTAGTCAAGCTGGAAATTTATTGAGCTTGGATATTCAGCCGACAGCAAATCACACTTCGCTGCCAAACAATTGGACGCAGCCAGTATTATCTTTGCCGGAGTTGCTGACTGGACAAGGTGTGGCACAGGCGACGGGTTTGACGGTAAATCCCAATGGGGAAGTTGTGTTAACGGGGAATGCTGCTGTGCCGGTAACTGCGGGAACTGCGATCGCATCCGGCACTCTCAATGTCTCTGGCAACACTGGCGGTAGTGTAAATATTTTAGGCGACAAAGTAGGAGTTATTGCAGGCAATATCGATGCTTCTGGGATTAACGGTGGGGGTAATGTACTGATTGGCGGAGATTATCAGGGTTTGGGGACTGTGCCCAATGCTGCGCGGACTTTTGTCAGCAGCGACTCGACGATTAATGCTGATGCTATTAGTAATGGGAATGGCGGGCGAGTTATAGTTTGGGCTGATGAAACTACTCGCTTTCATGGCAATATTACAGCCAGAGGTGGCTTGTTTTCTGGGAATGGCGGCTTTGCGGAAGTGTCTGGAAAGCAATGGCTGGATTTTCAAGGATTAGTTGATTTGCGATCGACCTTTGGGATTGCTGGTACCTTATTGTTAGATCCTACTGATATTACTATTATCGTAGGTCCGAATACTGTTCCTACGGGGGATGCATTTGTTGACTCCGGCCCTCCTTCTGTGATTAATAATGGGAGGCTGCAAGCACAGCTAAATTTGGGAAATGTTACTATTTCTACGGCGTCAGGTAATACGGAGCAAGGCAATATTAACGTTGACGCACCGATCGCTTGGAATAATAATAATTCGCTGACTCTGAATGCTAATAATAATATTAATCTTAATAAGACCACTATCACCACTCAGGGAGGCACTATTACTCTGAATGCTGATAGCGATAATCTAAACGGTGGTTCTCTCAGTATCGTAGGTTCCACGATCGCTACTAATGGTGGTAATTTCCTGGGTAAGGGTCAGGGGACTCTTGTGTTCGGGCCGGGAATCAATGTCCAGAACAGCAAAATTAATGCCGGAAGTGGAAAAATTGACCTGAATGGTACGGGAAGAAAATCGACAGGGGGAAACAATGTCGGTATTTCTATTTCGGGTGCTACCACATTACAAACTACTGACAGCGGCAATATTACTTTCAACGGTACTGGCGGCAACGGGACAGATGGTAATCAAGGGATATCTATTGACGGCAGTACAGTGCGGGCTGGGGGAAGTGTCAGCCTGACTGGAACAGGTGCGGGGACAGGAATCGAAAATACAGGCGTTAATCTCAACAACGCTACAGTGGAGTCAACGGCGGAGAATGGGAATGTGACTCTGATCGGTGTTGGCGGTAATGGGACTCGTGACAATCGAGGGATATTCGTTGAGAACAGTACAGTGAAAGCGCTTTCTGGAAATGTCAGTCTGACGGGTACAGGTGGTGGGAGTGGGTCTTCCAACCACGGTATAGAGATATTAAATGATGCTACAATCCAAACCGCAGGCTTGGGAAAGGTGACGTTGACGGGGACGAGCAGTGCAGGCATCAGCACTACAGTCGCGAGCGGTAATTCCGGGATCAGGCTCTTCGAGGGCACGGTAAAATCGGAGAATGGAGATATTGTTTTAACCGGTACGAGTGTAGGGACTGGATTGAACACCTACGGGATTGACATGCCCCCGATTCTTACTACCATGGTACCGAGCACAATACAAGCTACGGGAACGGGTAATATTAGTCTCACGGGAAAGGCTAACAACTCCGATAATTCCATTAGACTCACCCCAGGTGTGATTGAGGCGACTTTAGGTGGCAATATTACTTTGACGGGCGATGACATTTCATTGTCATCAATAACTCAAATTAAAGGTACTGGGATTATCCAGTTGCAGCCGCTTACTCCCAGTTTAGATATTACTGTGGGTGGTAATACTGCGGACGCTCGTTTGAATCTCAGCAGTGCTGAACTCGCGCCTCCGGTTTTAAATGATGGGTTTTCCCAAATGATTATCGGGCGCACGGATGGGACGGGGAATATTGCAATTGACCCTGCTGGTGTTACTTTTAATTTCCCCGTCACAATGCAAGCTGGGACAATTGCAGTCGATGGAAACATTACAGGTGTAAACAACGCTTCAATTACTTTTAATGCTCCAACGACTAACTTAAACAAAAATATTCTCACCAAGGAAAAGAAGATTGACTTTGGTGGCAAAGTCTCTCTCGGTACGGGTTCTAATGTCACTCTCGATACTGGGCTAACGAATGCAGGCGACATTACTTTTGGGGGAACGGTTGACGGCGATGGCAACCTAGTTTTGACTACGGGAACAGGCGTGATTAATGTCAACGGGCCCATTGGAAATACAGTACCTTTAGGTTCCCTGAAAACAATCAATTCTTTGGATGTTAAGAGTCCGATCGATTTTTCGATTGAAACTACAGGCAATATTACTGTTGGTAGTATGAGAAATCCCGGAGGGGCGATCGCCCTTACCAGCACTAATGGCAATATTGATACGACAGCAGGGGCAATTGATACCACATCCACTATCGGAAATGGTGGCCCGATCGCACTCAGTGCTAACAATACGATTAACGCTAGCAATCTTAACTCTAGTTCCACTGCTGGTAATGGCGGAAAAATAGATATCACTAGCACAACTGGCGATATTATTGCAGCCCCAGGAGTTGTTTGGAATTCTCGTTCTAATTCTGGTAGCGCCGGAGATATTGCGATCGCAACTCCCAAGCAAGTTGGGATACAAGGCATTGATGCTAATGGATTGCCCGGTACTGGAAATATTACCATTAGCGGCAATGAGATTGGCTTTTTGGGAGGCCCAGATTCCGTGCAGAGTAAAGGTACTTTGTCAATTCAGCCTTTGCCAACTTTCGGAATCCTCTTCCAGACGGAACCTGCTGACGATGATCCACAGGCGATCGATTTAGGAACGCCGTTTTTATCGGCATTGGCTAATGGATTTAGTGAAATTGTTTTGGGAACTAATACTACCACGGGCAATATCACTGTAGAGGATTTGCAGGTCTCTTTTAAAGATCCTGTGACTTTCAATACTCAAGGCACTATTTCTGTAAATCCCGATAGCTCGATTTCGGGAACTGATAATGCTTCAATTACTCTCAACGCTACCACTAATAACTTAAGTGGCGATATTACCACCCAATCTCAAGATATCACAATTAACGGCAATACCTTAGTTGGAGATAGCGTCTTAGTCAGCAATGGCATTTCAGCAGGTGGCAATATTCTGTTTAACAATAACATTGATGGCACTGGCAATCTCACTTTAGAAACAGGTACTGGAGAAATTGAGGTTAAAGGCTTGATCGGTGACGCGACAGTATTAGGAAATCTCACCGTCAACAGTGCTGGTTCCACTACATTTAATGCTGTCAAGGCTACCAGTTTCACCACCAATGCTGGCGGTACAACCGAACTTAAGGGCAATGTCACTACAATTGGCGCTCAAACTTATGGAGATGCAGTTACAATTGCCAATAATCCGATTCTCTCCGGCAGCGAAATTACTTTCAATACAACTGTTGACGGTAGCAGCGATTTAACTGTGAATGGCGGTACTGGTAATGTTACCTTCAATGGTGCAGTTGGTGCTGTAACTCCGATCGGCAATTTAACAGCTAACTCTACAGGCACAACCGCATTTAATCAAACAGTCAATGCCGCGAGTTTGACTACAGATGCTGGCGGCACAACTCAAGTCAAGGGAAATGTTACTACAACTGGTGCTCAAACTTATGGAGATGCAGTTACAATTGCCAACAATCCGATTCTTTCAGGTGACAGCATTACTTTCAATAATACTGTTGATGGTACCAGCGATTTGACTGTGAAGGCGACTAGCGGTAATCTTACCTTCAAAAGTGCGATCGGCGAAACAACTCCTCTCACAAGTTTAACTGCCAACAGCAAGATATCTTTAGGGGGGAATGTCACTACAATCGGCAGTCAAACTTATGCAGATGCTGTGACGGTTGCCAATAATCCGATTCTCGCAGGCAGCGACATTACTTTCAATAATACAGTTGACGCACCTGGAAATCTCGGTATTGCTGCGGACAATGTTAATCTCAAAGGAACTGTAACAACCACCAACGACGGCACGCTCACAATTACCAATAAGGTGAATCTCAATATTGAGAAAAACCTGAACTTGGACGGTGAATTTATTCAAAATGGCGGTGGAACAGTTGCGGCTAGCGGAAATATTACAACAACTAATGATAACATTAGTTTTAGCAATCCAGTGACATTAAAAGCTCCTGTAACTTTTACACTGGGGGATGCAACTATTGCTTTCGGTTCTACTTTATCTGCAGGTAGTAACCCGCTGAATTTAACAGCAGGTGAAATTGATTTTGCCGGGAATGTTTCTGGTACGGGCGCGTTAACGCTGCAACCCGCAACAGCCGGACAAAATATTGTTGTTGGCGGAATTGATAACAATACTAGCGCTTTAGATTTGACTGCATCGGAAATTAGTTTAATTCAAAATGGATTTAGCTCGATCGCGATCGGGCGATCGGATAGCAGTGCAAATGTTAGTATTTCCTCTAATCTTACATTTTTAGATCCAGTAAATATTCAAACGGGAACGGGTACGATCGCACTTGATGGCACTCTTACCGGCAATGACAACAGTAGCATTGCTCTCAAGGCTGCCACAATTAATTTGAATGATGGCATCAATACCAATAAAAATCCGATCGATCTCAACGGCACTGTCACACTCGGCAACGATATTAATCTCACTACCGGCGGCGGAGATATTAAGATAATTGGTGCGATAGGTGGTAATCATTTGCTGAACTTAGATGCCGCTACAGGCAATGTGTTAGTGCAAGGAAATATCGGAGAAACAACGCCATTATCTGTTTTGAAGGCTACTGCATCAAATGCAGAATTTATTGGAAACGTTAACAGTAATTCTGGTTTTAATATTACGGGATTAAATACTAAATTAGGCGGTAATATTACCACTAATAACGGCAACCTTAATATTAGCAATGCTGTGGTTTTGACAAAGGATGCGGTATTTAGTACGGCAGGGGGAAATATTGCTTTGGGTGCGATCGACAGTGACAGCATTAATGCCCGCAACTTAACTCTAGCCTCCGGTAGCGGCAGCATCACTTTCAACGGTGCGGTGGGTGCCACCAGCAAGTTAGGAAATCTTGCGATCGAAAATGCTGGCAATGTGACAGGAAACTCGACAATTAACGCGCAACAATTGACTGCACTAAACACGGAAAAAGTCAATTTATTGGGAGATGTCACCGCCGCCAAAGTCGATATTACTGCCAAGGGTGATCTAACCGTTAAAAATATTACTGCTAATGGCGGAGAAATTCTATTTACAACTGGTAACAATTTCACCGCAGGCAATTTGAATACATCGGCAAACAGTGGCGGCAACATAACTGTTAAGGCGATAACTTCAATTACAACCGGACAAATTAACTCTAGCGGTATAGTCGGAAATGCCGGCAATGTGTTCTTAGATCCGATCGGCGATATTCAAGTAGAGTTTATCAATGCCCAAGGCGGTACAGGCGGCACCGGTGGCGATGTCACAGCAATAACAGGCAATTATTTCCGCGCTACGGGTACTTTTTCCACCCCACTGTCGCCGACGGGATTTGCTAGCATTTCTACTGCTGGCGGCACAGGTAGCGGAAATATCGCAATTACACACGCTGGGGGAGATAGAGGGACGCCGATTCAACCGTTTGTGGTGGGGGATGCTGCTAGCAACGGTACGGCGGGTGCAATTACCACGGGACAATCTACCATTACATCGCAGTCGTTTCCGCGTTCTAGTAGTGTTGGTAATATTGTATTTTCCACTGATGACGCGATCGACCCGCCGCCAACACCAACTCCCACTCCGGTAGAAACTCCGACTCCGACTCCGAGTGAAACTCCCACTCCGGTAGAAACTCCGACTCCGACTCCGAGTGAAACTCCAACTCCGGTAGTAACTCCAACTCCGACTGCAATTGTCACTCCAACTCCGGTAGTAACTCCGACTCCGACTGCAATTGTCACTCCAACTCCGGTAGTAACTCCGACTCCGACTGCAATTGTCACTCCAACTCCGGTAGTAACTCCCACTCCGACTGCAGTTGTCACTCCAACTCCGGTAGTAACTCCCACTCCGACTGCAGTTGTCACTCCAACTCCGGTAGTAACTCCCACTCCGACTGCAGTTGTCACTCCCACTCCGACTGCAGTTGTCACTCCCACTCCGCTAGTAACTCCCACTCCGACTGCAGTTGTCACTCCCACTCCGGTAGTAACTCCAACTCCGACTGCAGTTGTCACTCCAACTCCGGTAGTAACTCCAACTCCGACTGCAGTTGTCACTCCCACTCCGCTAATAACTCCAACTCCCACTCCGGTAGTAACTCCAACTCCGACTGCAGTTTTCACTCCCACTCCGCTAATAACTCCAACTCCCACTCCAAGTGTCACCCTAACTCCCACTCCAAGTGTCACTCCCGCTTCGATCGATCCTACGGAAATACAAGTGCCCACACCTGTGACAGCGCCAAAATCGCCCACAGCCGCCGATACACCCACACCCGAACCGTCAACCTCCGATGAACAAGACTTTAAACGCCCCGAAAGTCGATCGCTAGACAATCTCGGTGTTGCTGCTGCCGATCGTCGAGTTTTAACCATCGATCAAAGTATCATCAGTCAATTACCCGCTGGCATCGTAGCCTCTTCACTCGCATCCCAACAAGCACCAACAGTTAACCCTACTTCTAATTTAGTTCTGGGATATGTTCCGTCTCCCGATCGACTTTTTGAAGGTAACGACATACAGAAAACAGTCTGGGGAATCGAAGAAATGAGGAATCAAGAATTTGCAGAATACCTGGGGGTAGAAGCCAACATCCTAGAGGAAAAAACCTTGATTTCGACATCCCAACAAACTTTACAAAATATCGAACAGCAAACCGGCAAGCGGTCTGGTATTATCTACATGGTCTCGCGAGAAGATCAATTGGAACTAATTTTAGTTCCTCCCGCCGGGTGGCCGATTCACTACAGCGTCCCCGAAGCCAACAAAGCAGCTCTTTTCCCCACCGTCCAGGAGTTTCGCGCTGAAATCACCAATCCCGCAAAACGCGATACTAGCACTTATCTAGCCGCCGCTCAGCAACTATATAAATGGGCGATCGCACCCCTAGAAAAAGACCTACAAAACTTAGGAATTCAAACTTTATTACTGTCAGTCGATCCCGGATTGCGGAGCCTGCCCTTTGCCGCTTTGCACGACGGTAAAGGCTTCTTGATTGAAAAATACAGTTTTAGCCTAATTCCGAGTTTTAGTTCGACTAATACCGATTATAAAGCTGTTAGAGACGCCACAGTGCTAGCAATGGGAAGGTCAGAATTTGTTGACCAACAGCCCTTGCCCAGTGTGCCGATCGAATTGCAGGCGATTTCGGCTCAGTGGCAGGGCCCATCTTTCCTCAATTCTGCTTTCACTTTAGATAATCTCACGTCGGAACACACCAAGGGAGGATTTCGGATCGTTCATCTAGCAACTCACGCTGAATTCAAACCGGGAAAAGCGAGCAATTCCTACATTCAAATGTGGAATTCCAAATTGCAGCTCGATCGCATAGAGAGTTTGAATTGGCGCAATCCGCAGGTAGACTTGTTAGTATTAAGTGCTTGTAGAACTGCTATGGGCGATCGGGAAGCAGAGTTAGGTTTTGGAGGTTTAGCAGTAAAATCCGGCGCAAAATCTGCTTTAGGGAGTTTGTGGTATGTTGACGATGGAGGCACCTTGGCGCTGATGAGCGAATTTTACCATCAGTTGCGAGGAACCACAACTAAAGCAGAAGCTTTGCAACTGGCTCAACAAGCAATAATGTCCGGTAAAGTGCGGCTGGAAAACGGACAGCTAGTAACAACAGGCGGCCAGTTAAATTTACCTGCTAATTTACAACAACCAAACCAAAATTTTTCTCATCCTTACTACTGGAGTAGTTTCACCATGATCGGAAGCCCTTGGTAAGCTGCCATATTTTATACCAAATCCCGTTGAAAGATCGCGTTTATTCTTTAGTCCGCGCAGTCGGGCTTTAGTTGTGTAGTAGAGGTTTCAACCGCTGAACTCGCGAGAAAAAAGTTCTATTTCTGCTTCATCACCACCAAAGTAATATCATCAAAAACCTTCTGAGCGCCAATATACTGCCGCACATCATTAATTACAACTTCCCGAATTTCTTGGGCACAGCGGTGACGATTTTCAACCACCACTTGCCACAACCTCTTTAATCCGTACTGCCCTTTATTAATATCGAAAGCTTCAGGAATTCCATCAGTATAAAGCACCACCACATCCCCAGGATTTAACTGCACTTCTGCTTGAGCAATAAACTCGCCAATCTCTTCTACTAAGCCAATGGGAAAGCCTAAATCCATCGTATCTATGCACTCCAATTTCCCATCAGCGCGCACCACAATCATTTCCTCATGTTGTCCGCTTAATTTCAGGACGCCTCCGGCATAGTCTAAGATAGCTAGAGACATATTTCTAGAGGAGTCCATGCGCTGGAGATTATCATACAGAGTCTGGTTGAGGACATCCAAAAACTTCACTGGATCTGTTTCGTTAATTTTCTGAAGCGTCCTGACCGCCGTTTGTGCCATAATCATCAACACGC
Organism: Microcoleus sp. B4-C2; assembly: GCF_036705265.1. Lineage (NCBI taxonomy): Bacteria > Bacillati > Cyanobacteriota > Cyanophyceae > Oscillatoriales > Microcoleaceae > Microcoleus > Microcoleus sp. B4-C2. Next base: position 49,238 of record NZ_JAUBUB010000028.1, on the reverse strand, counting down.
CGCTTTCTAAACCATGTCCCGTGACATCGCCAATGCTAATCTTGACTTGACCATCCTGTTGCAATACATCGTAGTAATCGCCGCCAACTTCGTCAGCCGGTTCCATGAAACCAGCTATTTCTAAGCCTTCAATTGCTGCGAATTCTGACTGTTTTGGCAACACCATTTGTTGCAGTTGTTTGACTATATCGAGTTCTGCACTCATGCGGATATTTTCTGCCTTGAGTTTCTGATTCAGGGTGCTAATTTCTTGATTCGCTTCAGCTAGTTGAGCCGTGCGTTCTTGAACTTTATCTTCTAAAGTGCGATATAGCAGGGCATTTTCAATGGAAATCGCAGCTTGAGAAGAAAGGACTTTGAGAATTTCTAGGCGATCGCGCGTAAAAGCTCCCGTAGTCAGATTATTTTCTAGATACAGAATGCCGAGCAGTTTACCTTGATTAATAATAGGAGCGCATAAGACTGACTTAGGCTGATTTTTTATAATATAGGGTTCGCTAGTAAAGACACCCTCTTTCGTAGCTTCTGATAGCACTACATCTTCCTGAGTTCTCGCTACATATTTTATCATCCCTACAGGAAGATTCTCGCTGCCTTCAATCGAAATACTTTGCCCAACTTCTACTTGTTCATTATCAACTTCACCTCTAGCTTCAATGGTTAAGTTATCCTTATTTGATAAGACAATAAAGCCTTTTTGGGCTCCGCCATTTTCCAGTAAAATTGTCATTAACTTCTCTAACAATTTGTTGCTCGCAATTTCACCAGCCAGAACTTGGGAAGCTTTGATAACTGTGGACAAGTCTATATTAAGATTTCCTCCCGTCGTCGAATAAGCTGTGCCCCTAGCTGTAGTCTGCAAATCAATTTGTTTCTTGGCAGATACCTTGGAGATTAACTGCGGATATTTCTGCTCTAAATCCTCTACTTTACGCTTAGCACCCCAAAGTTGGTAGCCATAGTGTGCCTTTTTCATGTAAAGTTTGGCAATTTCATTTTGGCTTTTCCCTAACCAGAATTTAGCGACTAATTCATTGCCTAAAGCTTCATTCTGAATGTATTCATTTTCATTAGCTGAACTAATAGCGCGATCGTATAAATCTATTGCTTCCATTTCTTTACCAGAAATACGCGCAATTTCTGCCTCGACCAACAGGTATTTGTGCAGAAAGTTTTCAGGACAGTTATCTGCCCAAATTTTCATCTGTTGTTGGTTGGTTTCAATTTGTTTTTGATAACTAATTTGTTCTGATTTGCTAACGGTTGGATAAACAGCCAGTAAAATTAAAGAATTATAGAAATTATTAACGGCATTGGTAATCATCCCTTGCACATAAGGTAACATTGTTTGAGCTTCTTGGATACAATGTAAAGCGATAACATTGTCACCATACAAGTAGAGGACTTGGGCTTTATAGGTTAAATAGTTACCCAGAGCAAAAAAGTTTTGATGAGTTTGACAATCTTCGATATAATCAGCTTCATTGAGGGATTCGCTGGCAAATTCTCTGGGTTTGGGACTCAAGCCACTTAAATTATAAATGAATAGTTGACTGGCAAGGATGGTATGATAAGCTAATAAATTTTTAGTTTTAGCTGTGAATTTTAAATAATCATTGAGAAGCGCTAATATTTCGAGAAGATTTTTACCAGAAACAAAAAAATTAAGCATTTGATGGAAGGTGATATAGCCGGCAAACTGTAGCTCTCCTGACTCCAAACCCGCTTGATAACCTTCGTTATTAATCGCTTCAGCTTCTTTTATGGGGAGAACCCAATGTTGGATGTGATTAGCCATGTTATTAGCAGCTTTCGCTTTCATGGATGAGTCATTAAAGCGCTTAGAAATGTTGAAACCTAAACGAGCAAATTCATAGCCTGAGCGATATTCTTGTAAAACTGAACTGAGGGTAAGTCCATAGCTGGTATAAGCTTTAGCGGAAGCAGCAATAGCACCGTATTTAATGCAAATAGAAGCCATTTTTGCCGCAATAATTCCATACAGTTCAGGGTTACTGAAATAAGCTGGTGGATCGGCGCTGACTAATAAAGTTAGGGCTGCTCTCATTTCCAGGCTCGTCATTTCTGGTTGCTCTTGTAGGGTGCTAATTTCCCCAGGTTGCCAAAGTTTTCGCACTTCTGCTAGTTCTTTTTGTAAAGCCGTGGTGAAATCTTTATCCGTTAACTCAATTCCCAATAAGTTCAAGGCTTGTCGAGCGGCGGTAATAGCTTTTTCATGTTTAGACATCATGGTTAACATGACTATTAAAAGATTATAAACTTCGGCTTTTTCTAACTTATTTTTGCATCTCTCAATTACCAAATAGATCAATTCTTCAGCATAATCAAAGTTACTGTTTAAATATTCAATTTCGGCTTTTTCCTTATGAAGTTGCAGGGTCAATTGATATTCTTCTTGCCAAAAATCACCACTTAATAAAGATATGCCGATCGTCAAATATTCTCGCGCCGCTAGATAAGCGGTTGAGTCTTTCGCTTTGCGGGCGGCGATTAAATTAAATTTGGCTAAGGCTATTTTTTCGGTTTGATCGGTAATTAACTCGCGCCCCAGATTAAAATGTTCAACTATATCGAAAATTTTTGCATCTCGCTCTGTCACTGGAGTATTAACTTGTAACAAGCGTCCAATCTTCAAGTGAACTGCTTTTTTTTCATTTTCACAAATTAAACTATAAGCAGCTTGCTGTACTCGGTCATGCAGAAATTTATAATCTTGAATTAATAGGTTTTCATCAAACTCCGATGCTGGCAATATGAATCCGGTCTGAATTGCTGCGAGTAGATCCGAAAAAATTACTTCTGGCGGTTCCTCACAAACAATCGACAGGGTACTTAAGTAAAAAGATGCGCCTATACAAGAGGCTAAACGTAAAACCTGCTGTGTGATAGGAGGCAGTTTCTTTAACTTGTAGATCATCAATTCTACGACATTATCAGTGATATTTTGTGCCTCTATTTGGGCAATATTCCACTGCCAACTCTGCTGCTGCACATCAAAACTTATCAGTTTTTCCGCGTGCAGAGTTTTCAGAAATTGGTTGACAAAGAATGGATTGCCTCCGGTTTTCTTCATCACCAGTTCTGCTAGGGATTCTACTGATTTATTGTCGCTATATAATGTGTCGGCAATGAGTTGGCTAATATTTTCTAGTTCTAAAGGTGCTAAAGTAATATAATTGATAGTTGCTCCTTCTTTAAGCAATCCATCAAGGGTCATGATCAAGGGATGAGTGGGGCTGACTTCGTTATCCCGATAGGCTCCAATTAAAAACAGATATTGCATATCTGCATCTGTCATCATCAGTTCAATTAATTTGAGCGTGGCGGAGTCGGCCCACTGCAAATCGTCGAGGAATATGACTAAGGGATGTTCTTTTGTGCAAAAGGCTCGGATGAAGTTACCCAAGACAATATTAAACCGATTTTGTGATTCGGTTGCCCCTAATTCTGGCACTGGAGGCTGCTTGCCGACAATCAGTTCCACTTCGGGAATTACATCAATAATCACTTGACCATTGACACCAAAAGCATCTCTAAGTTTTTCTCGCCATTGTTCAAGCTGTATTTCACTTTCCGTTAATAGTTGCCGCACTAATCCCTTAAAAGCGCTAACTACAGCGGAGTAAGGAAGACTCTTTTGAAATTGGTCAAATTTGCCTGCGGTGAAATAGCCGCGCAGTCGGGTATTTGGTTTGTGAATTTCGGCTACTAGAGATGATTTGCCAATACCAGAATAACCGGCTATCAACATCATTTCTATTTTGGATTGGGGATTGTCCCCTACTCGCTCAAATGCTGTTAGTAGTGCTTCTACTTCGGCTTCGCGTCCGTAGAGCTTTTGGGGAATTTGAAACTGGTCGGAAATGTCTTGAGTCCCTAAAGAGAAATCAGATATATTTCCTGTGGTTTGTAACTGATGCAAACATTCTGCTAAATCATTTTTGATTCCGAAACCACTTTGGTATCGCTCCTCAGCGGTTTTTGCCATCAGTTTCATTACGATATCTGACACGGGCTTGGGAATTTCTGGATTAACTTGATGAGGACAAATTGGCACTTTAGCAATATGACAATGCACTAACTCCAGGGCATCATTTGTTTCAAAAGGGAGTTTTCCTGTCAGTAACTCATAGAAAGTGACACCGAGAGAGTAAAAGTCGGTGCGGTAATCTAGGGAACGATTCATTCTTCCTGTTTGTTCAGGTGAAATATAAGCTAAAGTACCTTCTAAGACGTTAGGATTTTTTAGCGTAGGATTTTCGCGGGTGAATTTAGTAGAAATACCAAAGTCTATAATTTTGAGTTGCCTGATTTCTGGGTTGAAAATAATATTGGCAGGGTTAATATCTTTGTGGACAATATTCGCAGCGTGAATACTGCTTAGAATTTCAGCCGTTTTAATAGCAATGCTCAGAAATTTCTGTAGGGGCAATACTCCCGTGCCTGATTCCCTACGCTCATCCATCAACTGTTTTAAAGATGACGCGCCAAAATCCTCAAGGATGATACACAGGGTCATCTGATAGGGTTTTAATTCATAAGCTTTAATTACTCCATCGATATTCAGATTTCGGGTAATTTCATATTCCTGCTTATAGCGAACCAGTTCGGAGGGGGTAGGATAGTCTTCTTTGAGGAATTTAAGGATGACGGCTTGGTTGTCCTGTTGGCGGATGCCTCGATAGATAGTGGAGTTGGTACTTTCGTAGATTTGAGTGAGAATTTGGTAGCCGTTAATCTCGATCATTTTCAGGTTTCAATGATAGAAGAAAATGTTATTAAAGATAGTCAGCAATCATTATGGGCGAGCGGACTGATCCATTATAGTGGCAGAGGATGCTTTGATACCCATGCTAAAGGTGAAATCTTCACATTAATATACTGTCGCACATCCTCTATCACAGATTACCTCATGGCAATAGCAGGTAACTTTCATTACCTGCTAATTTACAAAGGAAAAACAAGAGTTTTCCGATTTTTATTGTTGGAGTATTTTCACGGTGAGAGTTTTTTTGTAAGTCCCATATTTTAAGTAGCAAATCTGTTCGTTAAACAATCATCTCTAACCCCCAGATGCTCTATCTAGGGTTCATCTGTCTCGGATTTGGTGCCGCAGTTCCGTAATTGACTCGACAGCCGATATTGAACAAACTCGAACTGCACTCAAGAGGGACAATCTGCTGATCGAGGAGGGCACTGCAACTGACATACTGGTCGTTATTAGTATCTCTTACCATACATTCGATCGGGTTAGCTCCCGATCGCGCCGCCCAACTCTTCATACCTACGACTGCAATGTTATGCTGCCAGTAGAATGCAAATAGCGACACTGCAAACAGTACAGCAACTGCTAATCCTGCTTTCAACTTCCAACTATTTAGGACGTTTCCCAAACTATTTTTCACGTTTTCCACCCCAGAAATTGAGCTTTCGGTAGTTATTTCTGGAGTTGGCAAGTTTGTTTGTGCTTGTTCTGCTGGAATTTCCGACATAATGTATCTCCTGTGATTGCTGGGACTTGGCTAATCTGGCAGTTGCCATCGCTATTGCAAACTTTATCAAATTTTAGCAAAACTAGCCTGTACCGACAACCGATTGGCGCAGCACCGCCGGGGAAGTATGTACATTCACCAAGGGCGGTCGCGATTTCTATGCCTTTTGAGGTATTGCCCAATTCGCGAACGGCTATTTTGCACTTATGGCAATAGAATTGTTGGCGATGTTCTTGGAAAACGGCTCAAGTGAATCAGCTTTTTTTTGAACCGCAGAGGGCGCAGAGGGCGCAGAGAAAGAGCAAAGAGAGAGATATATTGACTTTTACCAATCATTTATGGTTTGGATAGCAGTTCTAATAAGTCAGATTCCGAAAGTAGTTTGATTCCCAAAGATTGAGCCTTTTCCAACTTAGAACCGGCATCTTCTCCGACAACTACATAATCAGTTTTAGCACTCACAGAACTTGTGACTTTACCTCCTGCTTTTTGAATCAAATCTTTAGCTTCATCTCGTTTCAAAGTGGGCAAAGTTCCCGTCAGCACAAAAGTTTTGCCTGTAAGTTGTAAATTTGTGCTGGCTGAATTCTGATTTTTTACTTCTGACTGCAATTGTAATCCCGCAGTTTTTAACCGTGCAATTAAACTTTGATTGGCCGGCACTCGAAACCACTGATAAACAGCTTGAGCAATTTCCGGCCCGATGCCGTAAACGCCCTCAATCGATGCCGCCGATACCGCTGCTAACTCTTCCACATTTGCAAACCTTTCTGTCAGCAATTGAGCATTCACGCTGCCGACGTGGCGGATGCCCAAGCCGTAAAGTACGCGCGAATAGGGTTGATTTTTCGATTGGGCGATCGCACTTACCAACTTTTCTGCTAACTTCTTACCCATGCGTTCCAAACTCATCAATCTTTCCGCTGTCAAATCGTACAAATCCGCCGCAGAATGCACCAGATTGCTATCAACCATCTGCTGCACCAACTTTTCGCCAACACCGTTAATATCCAGAGCATCCCGGCTGCAAAAATGAATCAGCGAACCCCTCAAAATTGCTGGACAAGATGTATTGATGCAGCGAGTAACGGCCTCCCCTTTTTCCCGAACCACAGGCTGTTCGCATTCGGGACAGCAACTAGGCATTTGGAAAAGTTGAGCATTTTGGGGACGAAGTTCCGGCAAAACTCGCACAACTTCTGGTATAATTTCCCCAGCTTTTCTGACAATCACAGTATCGCCAATATGGAGATTTAGGTCGGAAAGTCGATCGCTATTGTGGAGAGAAGCCCGCGAAACCGTCGTCCCCGCCAAATGCACCGGTTTCAGTTCCGCTACAGGAGTCAGAGCCCCGGTTCTCCCTACTTGTACGGTGACAGCTTCTACAATTGTAGGGACTTCCGCCGCGGGATACTTCAGGGCGATCGCCCAACGCGGAAACCTCTGAGTAAAACCCAATTGTTTTTGCAGCAAAACCGAATTAATCTTAACAACAACCCCATCCGTCATGTAAGGCAAATTCCGCCGCTCAGTATCCCAATATTCGTAATACTCGCGAACCTCATCCAAAGAATAGCAAATTTTGCGATGGGGATTCACCTTAAACCCCATTCTTCGCAACAACTCCAACGAATCCCACTGCGTGTTACCCTCGTTACCTTGATCTAAATGCAGAGTATAAGCAAAGAAATCCAACCGTCGCTTATCCACAATTTTAGAATCCAACTGCCGCAGCGTACCCGCCGCAGCATTGCGAGGATTAGCAAACAATTGTTCCCCTGCTTTTTCCCGTTCCCGATTAATTTCCTCAAACACAGCTAAAGACAAAAAAGCCTCTCCCCGCACTTCCACAACAGGCGGCGGATTATCTAAATTGAGCTTTAAAGGAATGGATCGAATAGTTTTGACATTTTGAGTAATTTCCTCTCCGGCAAGGCCGTCTCCCCGCGTTGCACCGCGAACTAAAATTCCATTTTCATAGGTTAACGCTAAAGCAGAACCGTCAATTTTTAACTCGCAAACATAGGAAACCCCCCCCAACCCCCCCTTGCTAAGGGGGGGAGTAATTTCCCTATTTTCCTTATTGCTAATGGAAGATGTTATTCCATCAAGTCCCCCCCCTTGATAAGGGGGGGTTAGGGGGGGTGCATTTCCTTCTTGAACGGGGGTTAGGGGGGGTGCATTTCCATCAAGTCCCCCCCCTTGATAAGGGGGGGTTAGGGGGGGTGCATTTCCATCAAGACCGGGGGTTAGGGGGGGTACATTTCCATCAAGTCCCCCCCCTTGATAAGGGGGGGCTAGGGGGGGTGCATTTCCATCAAGACCGGGGGTTAGGGAAGGTGCTACCCTTTGCCAGCGTTCCTGCCATTTAGCAAATTCCTCAAAATTAAAAGCATTTTCCAAACTGTAGAGAGGAATATTGTGTTTGACGCTAAAAAATTGAGTAGCAGGCTGTTCTCCCACGCGCTGAGTCGGACTTTCCGCAGTAATTAATTCAGGATAATCTGATTCTAATTCTTGCAACTGGCGATAAAGTCGATCGTACACCTCATCTGGCATAATCGGCGCATCGAGAACATAATAAGCATAGCTAGCTTCCTGTAGCTGCTGCCTCAACTGTTGAATTTGCTGCTGAATCTCTGCTGCCATATCGATTTAAGGTTTTCAATTTTCGATGTTATATTTTTGATTATAACTCTCCATTTTAGCTCAAAAAAAAGGATCGAGCAACCTCTGTGCTGCCAGACCGATTTTTGATTGGAGATGATCAATGTCAATTTGAGCTAAAAACCAAGATATAGCAACTAAAAAATCAAAACTTATCCTAATTGTCACCCTGTCCAAAAACGGATATACTTTCCGACCAAAGTTGCCAGTCGGCCCAAACTTTCGACTCTTGTTCAACCTCCCCGATTCATCTATGGAGTAAATTTCAAATCCTTCGACTGATTGAACGCCGAACGTTGCGCCAAACCAGTCAGGCCACATTCTCAATTTTAAAATCCACTGACTCGCCTTTATAGCTGTAGAATTCAGCGCGTAAGCCATCACAAATTTAAGTCGGGAAACTCGGTAAATTTCTTGTTTTCCCCGGACATTGAAGGTTGAAGATTATCACCATCTTTTTCGATGTTCAAGTTGCTATTGGTGCGGGATTTGGTAAATTCTTGAGCGTTTGGCTTTGTGAAAGCGAGCGGTTCAGCGTGTTCTACCTGAAATACATTGGCGTAGAGGTTGGCAATAATTTGTTTGCCTCCTTGGGTTAATTCCAAGTAGTTCAAAGCTGCTGGAATGTAGGGAAAAACTCCATTCCAATAAAACTTGGCGTAATTTTGTCGCAAATCTCCCGGAGATTTGTAGCCCAAGATTTTATTAGTGCCGACTTCCTCAAATTCGTAGAACAAGGCACTTATTTTTCGCAGGTAATTTGGATCGCTCAACTGGCCGATCAAATCGGCGGCTCTAGCGAGTCCAGAATAATTGTTTCTGTCTTGATGAGTTTCGCTAGCAGGAACTGGGAAGCGCGTCAATTCAATATTGCGCTTGATTTGTTCGGCATCAATTAATGTGTGGCCGCCGAAGCGTTCGTCAATTACGAGTTTTCCTCGATCGACATGATAAGGAGTTAAACTGGCAGAAGTTGCCCCGATCGGCACAGAAACCATGCCCCCGTCAATACCCGTAGCATATAGTCCCACAGCTTCTTGGTCTTGGCGGCAAACACCTTTGACGTAGCCGATATCGTGACACAGCAGCGAGATCAGGTAGTGCAGCCAATCTTCCGGCGACACTCCACCTTCGCGAATATGCTTGCCCCGGAGAATCTCTTGTCCCACCAAAGCCACGAGCATTGTGTGTTCCACATTGTGGTAAAGAGCATCGCAATTAGCGATATTTTCCAGAGCCATAGTCCCTGCCCAGGCGATAATTTCAGGGTAGTCAGGCTTGTACTTGCCGTAGGTGCGACGGTAGCCGGCCTGCAACTCTTGCACAAAAGCGTCAATCAGGATAGCAGTTGCATTGAACATCATAAATTCTCTCACTCAGGCTGTAGTTACAAACTCGATCGAAAATATCTTGGCCTTGCTGAAAAAATAATTAATGGGCATTCCAGTAGGTTTGACCCCTCGGCGTTGAATTTTAAATTTCAGCTAGTCTTGTCAGGTCAGAAAATTTCTCTTTTGGCTATGCTTCCCAAGATAACCTAATTTCGGAAGCATCCGAAGCAACAGATCGATTTTTTGGTATTAAATGTTAGTGAAACAATTTACATCGTTTCACTGACTAATTATTAGAAGTCCTAGGTTTGAAACTTATGAACTGTCTGTTTCGGAGTCTCTCCACTGCTGCCCTGGGTACTCGGCGCTCGATCGCCCAAAAATACCTAGGATTGTGTGCATTCACTGCTGTTTGCACCGCCGCACCGGCAATGGGTGCCGAGCGAATTTACGTAACTTACGGGCCACTAGAAGAATCAGTTCCCATCGAATCTCTGGCACTTTTCGCCAAAGAAGGCAAAATAGACTCAAACTTGGACGGCTTCGCTCAGTACGTCAAAGCATCTCAGCTAGCTGAGATTCGCAGCGCCCTGCAAGCGAAGGCTGAAATCAGCCACGTGACGATCGCCCAATTTCTCTACACGCCTCAAGGAGAAGTGCTGCTGAAACGCTTGGGCCGAGTAATTCAAACCAAAGCTCGGCAGCCCGGATTTTATGCCATCCGAGCCGCCCTGATTTTAGCAGCCTCCGATCCAGAAGGCCTGACAATTCTCAACGTGCTGCGGAAATTCCCCACCTATGGCATCAGGATTGACATCGCCCGCGCCTTGGGTATCGCCAACGAGCTGACATCGCTGATCAACCGTTCCAATCAGACGATCGCCGGAGTCGCCCAGTTGTCGGAAGCACAAGCAGCCTTAGAACCCACCATACCGCCCGCCCAAATGCAGCAGCCCCAGCTACCTGGCCCCTATACTTGGAAAAAATCATCGGTAACTCTGACGAGTCCAAATCGCAATCGCACATTTGATATGGACATTTACCTACCACAGGGCAGCCCCCAACCGGCCCCAGTAGTAGTAATTTCCCACGGTTTAGGTTCCGATCGCATTTCCTTTCAATATTTAGCCAAACACCTAGCCTCCTACGGCTTTGCCGTCGCTGTCCCCGAACACCCCGGCAGCAACGCCCAACAAATCCAAGACTTAGTAACAGGCAGAGCCAATCAAGTAGCAGAACCAGCAGAATTTGTCAACCGCCCCCTCGACATCAAAGACCTGCTCGATTATTTAACCAAACTTTCTACAACCGATCCGGCCTACCAAGGGCAGTTCGACTTGCAGCGAGTCGGCGTCATCGGCCAGTCTTTCGGTGGCTATACGGCTTTAGCATTAGCCGGGGCAGGGATTAATTTTGCACAGCTAGACAAAGATTGCGGACTCGAGAACGATAGTTGGAACCTCTCCCTACTGCTGCAGTGCCGCGCCCGCGGCCTAGAGCGCAACCAGTACAATTTCGGCGACCCGCGCATCAAAGCTGCGATCGCCGTTAACCCGATCGCCAGCAGCATTCTCGGAGAAACAAACCTCAGCAAAATCCAAATCCCCGTCATGCTAATCGCAGGCAGCGCCGATACAGTCGCCCCCGCTTTGCTCGAACAAATTCAACCGTTCACATGGCTGACATCGCCCAACAAATATCTCGTACTGATGAACAACGGGACTCACTTCTCAACGATCGAGGAATCCCCTCAAAGCCTCTTTCTGCCACCACCACAGGCGATCGGGCCCGAACCAGCTTTAGCCCGCCGCTACCTCAGCGGACTCAGCCTAGCGTTCATGGAAAGCTATTTGAACAATAAATCCAATTTCCGCCCGTATTTGGAGCCATCCTACGCTTTAAGCATCTCCAGAGACACTCTCGGACTGAGAATTTTGCGATCGCTCACCCCCCAGCAACTCCTGCAGTTCAGGATTTCTCCACCTCCTCGCATCCCTGCCTCTCCACCTGCGATCGCTCCTGTTCCTCTACCTTCTCCACCTCCCATAGCTCCCGTTCGTTAGGCTTGAGGTGCGCCGCGTGTGCACGCTGTCATCTCTTTTCGTGCGGGGGCGATGGGCCATCTCTTTCCTCTCATCAGCTTTCCTAATCACACTCATCAGTTTAACTGTCGTCAAACCCCTTTACAAACCTTAACGATAGGCGTAATAATATAAACATCATCCGAACATTGACAACCAAATACAGCAATCATAAAACCATGACAACAACCTTACAGCAGCGCGAAAGCGCCAACGTCTGGGAACGCTTCTGCGAGTGGGTCACAAGCACCGACAACCGCATTTATGTAGGTTGGTTCGGAGTCTTGATGATTCCTACCTTGCTCAGCGCCACCATCTGCTACATCATCGCCTTCATCGCTGCTCCTCCAGTGGACATCGACGGCATCCGTGAACCAGTAGCAGGTTCCTTGATGTACGGTAACAACATCATCACAGGTGCTGTTGTTCCTTCATCTAACGCGATCGGTCTTCACTTCTACCCCATCTGGGAAGCAGCTTCCTTAGACGAGTGGTTGTACAACGGCGGCCCTTACCAATTGGTAATTTTCCACTTCCTGATCGGTGTATTTTGCTACATGGGTCGTGAATGGGAATTGTCTTACCGCTTAGGTATGCGTCCTTGGATCTGCGTCGCTTACTCTGCACCAGTTGCAGCAGCAACCGCAGTATTCTTGATTTACCCAATTGGTCAAGGTTCGTTCTCTGACGGTATGCCTTTGGGTATCTCCGGTACATTCAACTTCATGATCGTGTTCCAAGCTGAGCACAACATCCTGATGCACCCCTTCCACATGTTGGGAGTTGCTGGTGTCTTCGGTGGTAGCTTGTTCTCCGCCATGCACGGTTCCTTGGTAACATCTTCCTTGGTTCGTGAAACAACCGAAACCGAATCGCAAAACTACGGTTACAAATTCGGTCAAGAAGAAGAAACCTACAACATCGTTGCAGCCCACGGCTACTTCGGTCGTTTGATTTTCCAATACGCTTCTTTCAACAACAGCCGTTCTTTGCACTTCTTGTTAGGTGCATGGCCAGTAGTTGGCATCTGGTTTACCGCTTTGGGTATCTCCACGATGGCTTTCAACTTGAACGGTTTCAACTTCAACCAATCGATTATCGACTCTCAAGGTCGTGTCATCAATACTTGGGCTGATGTCATCAACCGCGCTAACTTGGGTATGGAAGTAATGCACGAGCGCAATGCTCACAACTTCCCGCTTGACTTGGCTGCTAGTGAAGTCACCCCAGTAGCTTTGGTTGCTCCTTCCATCAACGGTTAATTTTTAGCCTGAGATTGACAAAAAGCGCTCCTAGAAATAGGGGCGCTTTTTGTTTTGGGAAAAATATTTTTACTGCGGGGAGGCGAAGTATCGCAGCCGCCAAGGAAGTTATATCGAGTCCCTCGCTTCTGGTAATTCCTGTTAGGCTGGATTGATGTCGGCTTCTCGTGGGAGACTCACTCATGATAAATTCAAGTTTCTTTAAACATCACAATACATTCATAATTTTCTAAATCTAGAAATCGGTCAATTTGCAAAGTTCCTATTTGTTCAAATCCCTGTTTTTGGTGAAACATTAGGGAACGAGCATTAGCTATTGGCTGGGTAACAATAAACAGTGAAATAAATGAATTTGGAAAAACTTGATAAATTTCTTTATACATAAATCGAGCAACACCTCTACCCATCCAATCTACCTTTGTTGCGACTCTTTCGAGATAAAAATGCCTATCGCTGGTGACTCTTTTCTTAAAAACCTCATCTTTCCAGATAATTTTATCCAAGATTTCATCTGATATTTTGGGTTGTGATATAGCCACAAATCCCACAATTTCCCCATCGGTTTTAGCTGACACAAAATATTTGCATGAATTATTTAAGCTTTGGACAATCTCATCTTCAGTAATTTGTGTTAGCAAAAAGCCGCGATCGATCGACGTATTTTGACTGCGCGCATGAGAATTGTGAATATTGACGATCGCCTGTATGTCCTCTCCATCGGCTTCTCTAAAAGTTAGATATTCCATTGCATAGTGTGTAGGAACGCTGTCATACATTTACTATTTTAACGCTCAGGTTTATCTATTCTAACAGCTAGATATAGATCGCATACCAGATTTAGTTTTGTAAACATTTTAGGGGCGATCGCCTTCGGACAATATCATGACTGTAGGTATGTCTGCACTTGTGGGCGATCGCAAATAACTTCCCGGTAGCGTCGCAACTGCTACAGTGTTCCCCAACAAATCGAAGAACTCAAGGCCATAACCTGTTTCTAGACCCTCGACGAGTGCTATTGATTTACCAGTCCTCGCAGTTCCTTAATGTCGATGTGGATTCCTTGACGTTTCAGATATTGGCTCAAGTTAATCTGGATGAATAAATCTTTGAGCTCTTCAGCAATCTCTGCCGGGGGATTGCCAGATAACGCAGTTGCAATTAGACGTTCTGCAATTCGTAATTCGCCACATTCAATCGCTAAAGATGCTGCGCTGCGGTGAAGCACAGAACGAGTGGGTTCAGCATCAAGGGCGCTAGCGATTAAGGCTGCGGCCTGAGTTTCTTGTTCAAAGGCTTGGCGCGTCAATTGTGCAGCCAACTCCAACGCACCTCTTAAGCGGGCGACTGCCGCTGCTTCGGCTAAATCCATTGCTTGTTTGTGGAGCGATTGAATCTGGCTCATTGGAGTACGGTTCCTTCAGGATTTTGCTTGGCACTAATAATAGAAATCGGTCGGCTGAACTCTACTACAATGATATACGCTGGCAAGCCTTGTGCGTCTGAGGCGCGGGTTTGTTCAGTTTTCAGCTTGACTCTAGTATTGATTTGACTTTGATTGCCTTTGCGAATTCCAGAAACCTCTAGCCGAGCCATTCGCTCAAATGGCAATGTGGTAGCTGAATTTTGACTTCCTAACCAATAGTCAAATCCAGTTCCTTTGCGAGAGCGTTCAATGACTGTGAGATTTGTTAATTGCAAAATTAACAGGAATGCGATTCCATAAGCAGCCTGCTCGGTAGTATATTCTTCGTCATTCCAACATCGTCGGGTTTGCTCGGTGACTGGCTGCCAATCTAACTTGAATGTGGCAGAAAATTCTCCCTCAACTTTAAGTGTTGCTCCTGGTTGGTGAGCTTCATCGGTTAGACAAATCGCACCTGCTTCTGCGATCGTGGCTCCAAAGGCAGGTGTAATCGCAGGGAGTCCCTGGCTAAGGCTTTGTAAGTTTAAGATTTGAATCTGGCTCAAAGCGACGTTGCTCTATGGAAAGTAGATATTCAATTTTACTCTCAGTTGCGACAATTTGAGTCAATCGCCACTATTTTTAGACGATCGAGTTCCAAAATTCTTGATTCATAATTCTTCTGATTCGGGAAATTGTTGCTCGTATTGAGCTAGAATTTCTCGAACTGTTTCGGCGGCGATGTCTGATAAATCTGATTTAGAATAGATAGTCACCAAAACGATCGAATCGCTAGTTTTGAGGTAATAAATAGCACGGTAGCCCGCGCTTTTGCCTTTTTGAATGTCGCTGTTCTTAATTCTGACTTTGAAAATTTCGTACTCCATTACCGGAATGCGATCGCCCGGAAGTTCCCCCGCTTGAAGTTGTACGATTACAGGCTGAATGTCGTTGCGAATGTTGCGATAGCGTTTGCCTAAAGTTCGCAAGTCTCGTTGAAATCGGGGGGTGAGTTCAATTTGGATCGGTTGTGGATCAATTGTCATTAATGCCATCCCACAGTTGAGACAAGGGGAGAGTTTGTCCGGTAATTGCCTCATGGAAGCCTTGCTGAATCCCTTCGATGACAGTTTCAGTGGGGTCATCATCGGGATCGATATCAGTGTTTTGACGAATTTTTTGTTGCAGTTCTTTGAAGCGTCCTTTATAGATATCTTCCCATTTATCGGACTGCAAGAATTTGATGAAAGCTAAGACTTCTTGTTGCTGGTCTGGCGATAAGACCTTCACATTTTCCAAAATGGCTTGTTCTACGGTCATAATTATCCCTTTTTTTTGATTGCTCTTCTACAATCTAGTAACAACATTATATCAAACGGGTGGGTCAACAGCAATTTAAAGTTTGATAAATTACTAGGAAACTACTGCAAAATCTGTGTACTGTCGCATTGCAGGCTCGTGAAATGCCAACACAATATCTTCCTTGGGAACTCCTGCACGCACCAAATCCGTTGCAATCCCATCTTCTGTCCAGTCTTCTTCGATCCAGAATTTACCATCGCGAATCCGAACGTAAACAGTGATACCGGTAATGCGATCGCCCTTTTGCCAGCCAAGATTCATCCAGATGTAATGACCGTTTTGTTCGTCGGTAATTAAGAATGTTTCGAGGTCTGGTTGAGAAGGGCGATTATTGCACAATTCTAGATACTCGGTCAAAATACGCTTGATTAGTTTGGGATATTCGATTAGTTGATCCATTGCACAATTTTCTCTACTTCTGTATTTACGATAATTATTTTATAGATGACAAGCAGATAGTTTGGAATCTAACCAATGCAATCCCAATCCCCAGCTATTTCCACCAGGGACGATGACTCTTCTATGTCCTAACCAATATACAAAAGTATGGGGAAGATGACCAAGGGGAGCGCGGAGTTCATAGGTCATTCTACTATTAAATGAATCCCATTTAACGTATTCGCAGAATTTGTCATAATCTTTGCCCGCTTCTTGCCAAATAGACCTTTGTACTGAAAATCCGAAACGCTCATTTGAGTATTTTACCCAAAGTTGGTTAATTGTTTGGAGGTCTGTACAAGGAAAGTTTACCCAATCTGAATGCCCTAAATAGCCTAATTTTTCACAGCACGCTACCCAAAGTATAATTTGTTTAGTTTCGCAATCAGCTTCTTTAAACTTGCCCTCTGCTAAAAAATTGCATAATTGAGTGTAATCAGCTCCGCTTTCTGAAGCTAGATTAAGAAATTGGTTGTCATAATTTAAAGATTGAAAATCACTCATGGTCAGCGCCCAAGATATTTTGAATATGAGATTATTTGACTTGATACGTATGAATTTGCTTCGCGCCCGCTTCGAGAAACCCATGCTTGAGTTAATTATAGTTTTGTAGGGTGCGTTAGGCCGTAGCCGTAACGCACCCATACTAATACTAGCTGCCGCCAATCCGGGCGACATCACGAGCATTTTCTTCAAACGCAGCCGTCAGCGCATCATCACCGCTTAAACCCGATGCGATCGCCCTTTCAATAGCCTGCAACACCCGCTTATAATCCCTCGGCATCACCTTCACAAACACCGGCACCATCGAGTCCCAATTTGCCAAAACCTTCGATGCCTTCGCACTTCCAGTCAAATCAAAGTGAGTCTGAATTAACTGCCGCAAATCGCTAATTTCCTCAACATCCTCCAATTTTTCCAAATCCACCATCGACATATTGCAGCGAGTAGCAAAATCCCCCGCCTCATCCAAAATGTAAGCAACACCGCCACTCATACCCGCTGCAAAATTGCGCCCGGTTTCACCCAAAACTACAACTTTGCCGCCAGTCATGTACTCGCAACCGTGATCGCCAACACCCTCAACTACTGCGTTAACGCCGGAGTTACGCACCCCAAAACGTTCGCCCGCCATCCCTCGGATGAAAACCTCGCCGGATGTCGCGCCGTAAAGCACTACGTTACCGACAATCACGTTTTCTTCCGCGACAAAGGTAGAAGCCTGCGACGGATACAAGATGATTTTGCCGCCGCTGAGCCCCTTGCCCAAATAGTCGTTAGCTTCGCCTTCGAGCTCCAGGGTGACTCCCTTGGGCACGAATGCGCCAAAGCTTTGCCCAGCGCTGCCTTGGAAGTGCAGGTGCACCGTGTCATCCGGCAAACCTTCCCAGTTGCGTTTGGTGATTTCGTTGCCGAGAATTGTGCCGACAACGCGGTTGACATTGGTAATCGGTAGTTTGGCGTGGACTTTTTCGCCATTTTCGATCGCACCTTTGCACAAATCCAACAACACAGTCATGTCGATCGACTTTTCCAAACCGTGATCCTGCGCCATCTGACAATAGCGCCCGACATCCGCCCCAACCTCCGGCTGATAAAGGATTTTCGAGAAATCCAAACCCTTAGCCTTCCAGTGTTCCACAGCTTGCTGAGGTTCCAAAACATCAGTGCGGCCAACCATTTCATTCAGCGTGCGGAAGCCCAACTGCGCCATAATTTCCCGGACTTCCTGCGCGATGAAAGTCATAAAGTTTACCGTGTGATCGGGGTCGCCGGTAAAGTTTTTCCGCAGCAGCGGGTCTTGGGTCGCTACGCCCACCGGGCAAGTGTTCAGGTGACACACGCGCATCATGATGCAGCCCAATGTCACCAGCGGCGCGGTCGCAAAACCGAATTCCTCAGCGCCCAGCAAGGCAGCAATTACTACATCGCGGCCGGTTTTCATTTGACCGTCAGTTTCCACCACAATCCGGCTGCGGAGATTGTTGAGAACCAAAGTTTGGTGAGTTTCCGCCAGTCCCAATTCCCAAGGTAATCCCGCGTGTTTGATCGAAGTTTGCGGCGAAGCGCCGGTACCGCCGTCGTAGCCGGAAATCAACACGACATCGGCGTGGGCTTTCGCAACACCCGCCGCGATCGTCCCGACTCCAACTTCCGACACGAGTTTCACGCTAATCCGCGCTTCCCGGTTGGAATTTTTCAAGTCGTGAATCAATTCGGCCAAATCTTCGATCGAATAAATGTCGTGGTGAGGAGGAGGCGAAATCAAACCCACACCCGGAGTCGAGTTCCGTACCTTGGCAATCCACGGGTATACTTTTTTACCTGGCAACTGTCCGCCTTCACCGGGTTTCGCGCCTTGCGCCATCTTGATTTGCAGTTCCCGCGCTTGGGAAAGGTACAAGCTGGTAACGCCGAAACGCCCGGAAGCAACTTGTTTGATCGCGCTGTTTTTCGAGTCGCCGCGATCGTTCGTCCAAGTGTAGCGATCGGGATCTTCGCCGCCTTCACCGGTGTTCGATTTGCCACCAATGCGGTTCATCGCTACTGCTAGCGATTCGTGGGCTTCTTTAGAAATCGAACCATAACTCATCGCCCCAGTTTTAAAGCGTTTGAGAATAGATTCGATCGGCTCAACTTCCTCAATGGGTATCGATTCCCGCTGTTTGAATTGCAACAAACCCCGCAAGGTAAAATGCTGCTGGTTTTGTTCATTAACCAGCCCCGAATACTGTTTGAAAAGCGTATAACTGCCCTCGCGCACCGACTTTTGCAGCGCGTGAATTGTCTGCGGACTAAACAAATGCGCCTCCCCTTCTTTCCGCCACTGATATTCGCCGCCGACATCGAGAGTATGTCCGCTGGATGGGCGATCGGGGAATGCGTGGGTATGGCGCAAAATAGCTTCTTGGGCGATGACTTCGAGGTCTACGCCTTCAATCCGCGAGGCTGTCCAAGCAAAGTATTTATCGACTACGGATTTGTTTAAGCCGATCGCCTCAAAAATCTGCGCGCCGCGATAACTTTGAATTGTGGAAATCCCAATTTTCGAGGCAACTTTTGTCACACCTTTAGTTGCGGCTTTGATGTAGTTTTTGCAAGCTGTTTTGTACTCGACATTTAGCAGCAATCCTTCGCGGATCGAATCGGCGATCGTCTCAAAAGCCAAATACGGATTAATCGCGCCGCAACCATATCCAATAAGTGTCGCAAAGTGATGCACTTCCCTCGGTTCGCCGGATTCGAGCACGAGTCCCGCCCGCGTGCGCGTACCTTTACGGATCAAGTGGTGGTGCAGACCCGCAACTGCCAGCAGCGCCGGAATTGGGGCTTTGTCTGGACTGATTCCCCGATCGCTCAAAATGAGGATATTCACCCCGGAGGCGATCGCGCTGTCTGCTGCTGCAAAAACCTCGTCTAACGCTTGTTCAAGACCTTTTACCCCGCTTTTGGGGTCAAACAAAATCGGTAGTGTAATCGACCGGAAATTGCCCTCATTTACGTGTTGCAGCTTAGCTAATTCTTCATTGCTGAGAATTGGCGTTTTCAGTTCAATTAAATGACAGCTTTCCGGTTCCGGTTTGAGCAAATTGCGTTCAGCGCCGATCGTAGTTTCGGCAGAAGTTACAATTTCTTCGCGGATAGAATCGATCGGCGGATTGGTAACTTGAGCAAACAACTGCTGGAAGTATTCATAAAGCAGTTTTGGTCGATTGGAAAGCACCGCCAGCGGCGTATCCGCACCCATCGCGCCGACAGCTTCTACGCCATCTTTCGCCATCGGTGCTAACAGCAACCGCAGTTCTTCAAAGGTGTAGCCAAAGGCCATTTGCCGCTGCAATAATGTTTCGGGATGGGATTCTGCTACGGCAGGCGCATCTTTCAGTTTGGCGATTTCGACCATGTGCTTGTCGAGCCACTCGCGGTACGGGTGTTCCGAGGCAATTTGATGTTTAATTTCCTCGTCAGAGACGATGCGGCCTTCCTCGGTATTTACCAGGAACATCCGCCCCGGTTGCAAGCGACCTTTTGATACAATTCTTTCTGGGGCGATCGGCAAAACTCCGGCTTCTGATGCCATAATTACCAAGTCGTCTTTGGTAACGCAGTAGCGGGAAGGGCGCAAACCGTTGCGATCGAGTACGGCCCCGATCGATGTACCATCGGTAAATGCGATCGAAGCTGGGCCGTCCCAAGGTTCCATCAAGCAAGAATGGTATTCGTAGAAAGCTTTTTTCTCGTCACTCATGGACTCGTGGGCTGTCCAAGGTTCGGGAATCATCATCATGACGGCGTGCGGCAAAGAACGCCCGGCCAAAGTCAGCAATTCCAAAGCATTGTCAAAAATCGTCGAGTCGCTGCCTTCGATATTGATTAAATTGGGGATTTTCTTTAAGTCATCGCCGAATAGTTCCGACTCGAACAGCGATTGCCGCGCGTGCATCCAGTTAATGTTGCCGCGCATTGTGTTAATTTCGCCGTTGTGGGCGATGTAGCGGTAAGGGTGCGATCGTTCCCAGCTCGGAAAAGTATTCGTGCTGAAGCGCGAGTGAACCAGGGCTAGAGCGCTTTCCATGTCTGGATCGTGCAGTTCGGGATAGTAATCGCCGACTTGCACCGGCATTAACATACCCTTGTAGACGATCGTCCGGCAGGAGAGTGTGGAATTGTACCAGTAGGGGTCTGTGTTAGTCCTGCGGATGGCATTGTGAGCCCGTTTGCGGATGACGTACAGTTTCCGCTCGAAAGCCGCCTCGTCAATACCTGCGGCGCGCCGGATGAACACTTGCTGCATGAAGGGTTCGCTAGATTTGGCGGTGTCGCCCAGGGACGAGTTATCCGTGGGAACATCGCGCCAGCCCAGCACTTCCTGGCCTTCTTCTGCGGCGATTTCCTCAAAAATGCGTTTGCCGTTTTCCCGTTCAGTTCGATTTGGCGACGAGTAAATCGCGCCAACGCCGTACTCGCCGGCTTCGGGAAGTTCGATGTTTAGGGCCGCCGTTACTTTCTTGAGAAACTTGTGGGGTATTTGCATCAAAATCCCCGCCCCGTCTCCGGTGTTGGGTTCGCAGCCGCACGCGCCCCGGTGGTCGAGGTTCAGCAGGATTGTTAGTGCCTGCTCGACTATTTCGTGGGATTTGTTACCCTTCATGTGTACGATGAATCCGACTCCGCAAGCGTCGTGCTCGAACTGCGGATCGTACAGGCCTTGCTTTTGTGGCAGTCCGTTGTTGTTCATTTTGATGTGTCTCTCAAAGTGGTGAAAAGATGTTGATCTAGAGTAGATGGTGGGATGCCGATCGATCTAGTATCATTTATTATAGGTGGATCTACTGCATTGGGTAGATGCACGAAAAAATCAAAGCTGATGCGATCGAGCTAGCGTGAAAAAATAGTTACAGCCGATGAGTTAACTATGGAACCCGAAAATCTAAATATTTATGCTTAAACACTCTTCAATTATTAGCGCGTCTCCTGAGATTATGGGCGGCACTCCAGTCTTTGCTTTTACTAGAGTTCCAGTACAAACACTTCTGGATTATCTGAAAGCAGGAGAATCAATTGATGATTTTTTGGATGGATTTCCAACTGTGACTAAAGGGCAAGCTATTGGGTTGCTGGAAGAGGCTGAAAGACAGTTTGTTGGTAATTAGATGATAAATTGATATTGGCATTTTTTTTTACCGCAGAGAGCGCAGAGAGCGCAGAGGAAGAGAAGAGAGAGATGAGTAATAATGATTGAGATTGTAAAAAATGACACTGAAAGAATTAGAAAAACAACTCTTAGCCTTAACTCCAAGTGAAAAAACTCAGGCCATACAGCTATTAGCTCAAAGTTTAAGCAATACCTGGCAAGGAATTGAAAAAACTCCCGGCGTGTGTGGGGGCGATGCTAGAATTGCGAAGACTCGCATACCTATTTGGTCGATGGTAAATTATCGCCTTCTGGGTGCAAGTGATGTGCGAATTTTGCAAGACTTTCCTCATTTGAGTGCAGCAGATTTGGCAAATGCTTGGGCTTATGCTGAGGCACACCCAGAGGAAATTGAAGCAGCCATCGCTAGAAATGAGGAAGATTAACAAATGGTGCGTCTTTATGCAGATGAAAATTTTCCACTGGTAATCGTGGAATTACTGCGAATTTGTGGTCACGATGTTTTGACAGTGCAGGAAGCTGGAAATGCTGGACTGGGGATTCCTGATGAAGATGTGTTAGCTTTTGCTATTAACCACAATCGAGCTGTTTTGACGCGCAATTGGGATGATTTTAGACACCTACACCGTTTGCAACCCGATCATAAAGGTATCATTATTTGCAAAGAAGATTTGAATATTGAGAGACAAGCTACACTGATTAATGAAGCTATTTCTACTGTCGAAAATCTCACAGGTAAATTGATTCGGGTAATTCGTCCGCCACAGTGAAAACAAGCTGATTGCTCAACAACTACCCCAGCAGATTATAATCGACCTTAGAGAAGTATTAGCATTAGCCACAAAAGTCGAGTCGCCATAATCTCCCGACAAATATACCGATTCCCTATGCAATTTTTCTCAACCGCTCAATCCTCGATCGCCCATCAACCCTATAATAACTTTATGGCGTTGTTAGTGCGAGTTTATCCTCAGCGCTTGGGTGACATTCTCCACCAGCATTTTGCCTTCTCATCCACGATGAACCTTTCTGAAAAATTGCAAAAAGTCGATCGACTCAAAGCCTGGTTGGATAGCTTTCGTCCGCTTTCTCCCACCCTGGTTGCAGAATTGAAAAAACTCTACGACGTTCGGTTCACTTATCACTCCAATGCGATTGAGGGAAACACCTTAACGCAACGCGAAACCGAATTAGTCCTAGAAACCGGCATCACTGTCGGTGGCAAAACTTTGCGAGAACACCTAGAAGTCATCGGACATCGAGATGCGATCGACTACATTGAAATGCTAACGCGATCGGACACGGAGATCGGTGAATGGGAGATTAAACAAATTCACAACTTAATTATAAGGGCGATCACCCCGGAGGAAGCTGGACGCTATCGGCAGTTAGATGTCAAAGCCGCCGGTACCGAATACCTCTATCCGCCTCATTATTTGCTTTCGGGTTTGATGCCGGAATTTATCGAATGGCTCAACAGTGATAAAATCAAATCGTTACATCCGTTAGAGTATGCAGCCGAAGCACATCTTCGCTTTGTGTCGATTCATCCATTTCGGGATGGTAACGGACGGACGGGACGGCTATTGATGAATCTGCTGCTGTTGCGGGCTGGATATCCCATTGTGATTATCTCTAACCAGGTGCGTG
Source organism: Microcoleus sp. B4-C2 (assembly GCF_036705265.1). Classification (NCBI taxonomy): domain Bacteria; kingdom Bacillati; phylum Cyanobacteriota; class Cyanophyceae; order Oscillatoriales; family Microcoleaceae; genus Microcoleus; species Microcoleus sp. B4-C2. The sequence goes on along the minus strand of NZ_JAUBUB010000028.1, from coordinate 25,876 downwards.
CTGCCTACATCGATGCGATCGCAGAAGCACAGCAGCAGGGTTCTGGGATTGAGCCTCTCCTCGATCTTATTGTAGATGCGGCCCGATACTCGCTGATCGAAACCTTGCAAATCATCGCAACCGCCAGCGATAGCCTGGGTCAAGGGCTGCCTTTCTATCAAGAGATGCTAGCCGTTTTGCAACAGCAGTCTCAAAAGCTGGATTAGAATTCACCAAAAATCCGCTGCTATCAAAATTATTCATCTCTCTCTTCTCTTTCTCTGCGCCCTCTGCGGCCTCTGCGGTTAAATCATTCCGAAACCACCGTAAATCGTGCAAGATGTCCCATTAAATAAAGAACCAGCCGCCACAGATAAAGATTTGATGTAGATTGGGGCGATCGAACCCATAACAGGTGACAACTACTATGGTGCTTTTGCTATGGTTGTTAAGGCAGGTCGATCGGGCTGAGCACAAATCTTGCAAAACTCTACAGTCGGCTAACCAGTCCCCGCAGGTGGGCTTCGGTTTTAACTATAGATTAGTTAATCTCAAAAAACAACGTCGTTTACCAAAGGATTCAGCAAGCAATCCTCAAGGAGTGAAAATCATGGTTCAGATTCAAGAAATTTCTCAAGTATCTACCCTGCACGCACCTGCAGCACCCAACGGAATAGCCGCTACAGAATTGCGGCCTTGGGGCTCATTTACGACTCTAGAAGAAGGCCCAGGATATAAAATTAAGCGGATCGAAGTTAAGTCGGGACACCGCCTCAGCCTGCAAATGCACCACCACCGCAGCGAACACTGGATTGTGGTTTCAGGTACTGCAAAAGTTACTTGTGGCGAAACTGAACAAGTTCTGTTTACAAATCAGTCTACCTACGTTCCTCAGTGCATTTCTCACCGCCTGGAAAATCCGGGAGTTATCCCTCTGGTTTTAATTGAGGTGCAGAATGGCGAATATCTCGGAGAAGATGATATTGTACGCTTTCAAGACGATTATGCCCGTACTGAAAAGGCTAAGTAACTCAAGTTGCTAAAAATATAGGAGTATGGTGCGCGGCGCGGCGCACCCTACATTCTCCGCGTAAGGTACACGCCTAGGCACATTCTACCTTTTCAAAACTCAACATTACTTCCCAATTACCAATTACTCATAATGATTCATCTGAGCAAAACAGCAGCAACTGAAGTAACGCGCCTCAAGTCGAAGCATCCGAACCCCAATGCTTTATTTCGTCTGGGCGTGGAAGCGAGCGGCTGCTCCGGTTTGTCTTATACAATGGCATTTGACGATGCGCCAGCCCCAGAAGACGCTGTATGCGAGTCGGAGGGAATTTCCGTTGCGATCGACCCCCAGCACTTAAAATATCTCAATGAGCTCACCTTGGATTATTCAGAAGACTTGATGGGCGGAGGTTTCCGATTTCACAATCCCAATGCCGCCCAAAGCTGTAGCTGCGGCAACTCCTTTTCTGCTAAGGAATAACCAACCTGTAGGGTGCGTCAATCGATTTTAGATTTTAGATTTTAGATTTTAGAGGCGACCCCACGGATAAATGCGGGGGCTTGAGGATTTGCGATTTGCGATTTTGGATTGATTCCACGGATAAATCACGTGGCGGGTACCATCAAGAAATTCTTGGTCAGTTGCAGATAATTCTTCAATTCTAAAATCTAAAATAGATTGACGCACCTGACACAATAAGCAATAACCAATATGATTTAGAGTGCGTCAGTTGCAGATAATTATAAAATCTAAAATCTAAAATCTAAAATCTAAAATCTAAAATCGTATGATGACACTCAAAGACTTAGAAAAAGTCCAAAAAACCTTCAAAGAAGCCGGTCAAGACTACCAAGTTGAACTAGAAAGCGGGAGGATTATCATTGTGGGCCCGTCAGACATTGTATCTAGCGAAATAGGTGTAATTTTCAGTTGGCTGCTCGCCAATTGGGTTTATCCCCGCCGTTTGGGTCGAGTTTTTGACTCCGCAGGCGGCTTTATTTTACCTGATGCTAACCTTACAGCACCTGATGTTTCTTTTGTTCGAGCGGCACGTCTCAGGCAAAGTCCCCGTTATTTTGGAGAATTAGTCCCAGATTTAGTAGTAGAAATTAAATCACAGAGCGATCGCATTAAACCGCTAGAAAAAAAGATTCAGAATTTCCTAGAACTCGGAGCGCAAGTAGGAATTTTGATCGATCCAGATGAAGAAACTGTTACAGTTTATCGTCAGGAAGGTGAACCGATTGTGTTGGGAAATGAAGATATTTTGACTGTCCCCGAACTTTTCCCTGGTTGGGAATTGCCAATTGCTGAACTGTGGCCGCCAATTTTTACTGAAGCAGAAACTCAAACTGAAGCCTAATAAAGTTTATGCAGATTTTACATAGCCAGAAATGCGAAAAACCTCTCTTCTCTTCCTCTGTGTCCTCTGCGCTCTCTGCGGTTAAATAATTCCTATGCAACCGTAAACGATATCAGTGCAATGGAAAAGCTTTCAATCAAGCTGGCGTACCGAGAATAATCCACTGCATTAACTGCTCCCACTCTGGAGATTGAGCTAACAAATCTGCATCGAATTCATTTCCCGCATCCTGCGAAAACTCGGCGAAAGCTTCCGCCCAATTAATTACCGTTTCCACAGGCAAATAAGGCGTATAATTCCAAGAACGCTGCAAAAACTCTACCATCTCAACAGAATGACCGGTGCGGTACAAATACCAAGCAATCCAAACTAAGGTACTGTACTTGATTTGCTTTTCCAACAAACGTATTTTATCCGGCAATTCGGGGCGGGCAAAAAAATTGTCCATGACTGCGGCGAGGGATTTAGCCTGCGGTAAACCTTTGTACATGGCGCTTTGTTCGTGCTGGCGGTAGCAAACAGTTACTTGCTGCAACCACTCTGCTTCGCATCCCATTAAGGCTAAACGCAGCACTAAATCTGTATCTTCCGCCGGGGGAAATCGAGGATCAAATCCGCCGGCGCGCTCTAACCACTGACGGCGAAATACCATCGCGCTGGGTAATACTGGTTTCCACCGCAGCCACATTTCTAAGTCTAATTTAGGGACATTTTGCCAGGGTTTGACATCTTTTAGCGGTTCGCCTATACTATTAACTAGACGCCAGCCGCTGTGAACTATTCCTAGATTTGGTCGCGCTGCAAATACAGCCATTTGTGCTGCTAATTTGTCGGGGAAAAAGTAGTCGTCAGCATCGAGAAAGGCGATAAATTCTCCTCGCGCTAGCTCGATGCCGTGATTTCTGGCAATCGAAACTCCTCGATTTTGTTGGTAAATGTAGCGAATTCGATCGCCATATTTCTCTAAAACTAATCTAGTGTCATCTTTGGAACCGTCGTCTATGACAATAATTTCCCAGTTAGTATAGGTTTGGTGCAGAACGCTATCTACGGCTTGGCCGACGTAAGCTGCACAGTTGTAAGCCGGAATTACTACGCTCACCTGCGGGGTGCGATCGATCGTAACATTACTCATAATTAATTATCTTAAATTCGATTGCGTCTTTATTTTACAATGAGTGTAGGGTGCGTCAGGAACTGACGCACCCAGCAAGGGGTTATTGTGTTCATTAATTTTGGTTCAAGAATTTGCCAAGGTAAGTTGGTGCGAGTTCAGTAAATCATGGGGGCGAATAGCTGAATGGTAGCGATCGCCTTTTACCTTCAAATACTTGTCAACTATTTGCAAAACCTGTTCGGGATTGGCTGGCTTCCTCAAAAAATCGGAAGCACCTGTCAATTTCGCTCGCGTGCGGTCAATTATACTGTCTTGACTGGTCAAAAACACGATCGGAGTTTCCCGAAAAGCAGGTGTCTTTCGCAAAAAATTGCACAAAGCAAAGCCACTTGTCTTCGGCATCACCACGTCCATAAAAATTAAAGCAGGCTTTTGTTTGGCGAGGAGGCCCACTCCCTGCATGGGATCTTGAATTTTTAGGACTCGATACCCTTCCGGCAATAAAATTTGCTCTAAAAATTCGCATACTGTCGGACTGTCATCGATACAGGCAATCAAAGGGCGACCCGGCCCTGCGATCGCCGCCGCCAGGCGCCACTGTTCTATAGGCGACGGCAAGTCTGGTACTGTTCGGAAATTTACTAAACCCTGCTTGATGTAATTAACTAAAGCGCGAGTTGCCACTGTCACGCACTGCTTTTTCTTAAATGCAATATCCCAAAGAGTATTCTCGCCGTTGAATACGTTACCCAAAGCGATCAAAGAATTAGAACTAAATCGATTTTGCTGCAACTGGGCCGACGGTTTTAAAAGCGGTGCTTGTTCTGGATCTACAAGCCACAAACCCATTGCTTTCCACTTTTGCCAAATTTCTTCTGTACAACACAGAATTTTTTCTACTTCTGTTAAAGACAGCAGCAAAGAAGAGGTAATGGTAGAAAAATATTTCTGGGAGGGACGCCACTCCCGGCGCAAACCCGATTGACCGATCAGAGCAAATAACACTTCCGAAAGGCTGGTGTGGACGATCGCCCTAGCTTGTTCCAGACTCATTTCGCTGGCTGCTATCCCTCGCTGAAGCAGTTGATATTCCCACAGTTCTCCAGCATTGAGGTCTCTGAGATCCACTTGAAAGTTTCGACAGTGTTGCCCGATCGCCCTGTACCAGCGTCTCGCTCTGTGCGCTCCTCCCGTGGCATACACCAAACTACCCTGAAAAAAGTAAAGTTGCCACTGTTGTTCCCCTTGCTCTAACACCAGTTTCCCCGTTGCTTGTTTCTGGCTGAGTACAGCCAGAGTATGGGACAACATTTTGTATCCGATTGCGGTAGCAGACATATCAACTCGCATCCCCTGTACTCTGTTTGTACCATTATATAGCTGCTGAGTTTTGAAAGATAACAGTAATTTTACTGAATTTGGGTTAAAAAACACCACTAATTGTGAGAATTTAACCCTCTTAGGGACTGATTCCCCCCAGGAGTTTTAGCCATGAGGATGTAACGGCTATTTGCCCTATTAACTAATCACTAAAATCGGGATTCTAACTAATAACTAATTGCCTTCGCTATCTGCAGGAGGTACTGGATCGTAACCCCCTGGATGAAAAGGATGACAGCGCAAAATCCGCTTAACTGCCATTGAGCTGCCGCGGGCCGCCCCAAATCTTTCTATTGCTTCGATCGCGTATTGCGAACAAGTGGGCTGAAATCTACAGGCGTTAGGCAGGTAAGGAGAAATTCCCATTTTGTAGCCTCGGATTAATCCGATCAGCAATATTTTCACAATTTTTACCTCAGCGATTGATTAGATTAATAGGCCAATCTCGTCCGGTACCGCTGTAAGCTAGGTGCATCGAGAGCATTCCCAGCGGTTAGAGTTCCGCCAACTTTTTCTGTACCAATTATACCTTTTTTCATTATTATTTTAGATACTTAAAGCACAATTTGAGGAGATAATATGGTACTTGTCTCTGAGTTGGCTACTTGACCGATACCTAAAAAATTACCGTCTCGATCGTACACCTGCAAGGGATAGGGATGTTCGGGTATGGGGTTGTGGGGGGGATGGTTGCTACTTTCCTCCTCCGATCCGATCGACGTTTCGGGAATCGGGAGGCGCTGTCCTTGAAACCAGCGTTTGGTATATTCAGGGGAAAGGACGATCGCACCTAAATGTCCCAAAACCGCCGATGGCAAAATCGGGCAAAATTTATTCTCCTGCAATTGCAGTTCTAATTCTTCAAAACTGAGACTTTGGTCGATCGAAAAACCGCTACTTTCGGTGCGAGTCAAACAAGCCAAAGTACCGCCTGTATTCAACAGTGCACCCAAATCCCGCGCGATCGCCCGAATGTAAGTACCCGCCCCGCAGGCGATCGACAAATCCAATTCAGGAAAATCCCCCGGCCGCCAATCCAAGATTTCTAGTCGAAAAACCTCAACATTTCTAGCAGCAACTTCCACCGTTTCGCCTTTTCTCGCTAACTCATAAAGGCGTTTTCCTCCCACCTGAACCGCACTAAAACTCGGCGGAAATTGCTCGATTTTTCCTAGGAATTTTGGCAGTGCAGATTGCACTTGTTCCAAACTCAACTCTGGCACCGGTCGAGAATGGATAATTTCTCCTTCTAAATCGTCAGTAGCAGTAGTTAAGCCAAACCGAATCGTGCCTCGGTAAGCTTTATTGTGTTGGAGATATTGCAGCAGTCTGGTTGCTTTGCCCAGGGCGATCGGCAAAACGCCAGTCACAGCAGGATCGAGGGTTCCTCCGTGTCCGACTCGCTTGAGTTTCAATAGTCGGCGCACTCGCCCCACGCAGTCGTGAGATGTCATGCCCGCAGGTTTGTTGAGATTAAGAAAACCGTCAGTAGTCATTAGGAAGTTCGGCAACGGATTTTGTAACGGATGTAACGGATATAACAGATGTCAGGAAGAGGGAAGATGGAAGATGAAAAGTTTTGAGTTTGCTTTTTTTCGCAACGCGAAAGCTAACGTTACTTGCAATGCAAAAGCGGTTTTTAGTTAACAAGTTAAACATTGAAAACTTAAAACTACAAAGTACCCGCCAGCCCAATTATCAATTCTCAATTCCCCATTCCCAATTAAAGAATAAAGTCGGCCTGACTGATAGAAGTGCGGGCAACTCCGAATAAAGTAGCCAGAGTTTCCTTGGTGCTTGTAAGCTGAATAATTGTACTGGGCGAAGTTCCTGCCCCAGCGGAAATGGTGATTTCGCCAAAAGTAAGGCCGGCAGTCAAGCGAATTCGATCCGTACCATCAGTAAAATCTGTAATCACATCCCCGTCTGCCAAACGCCCGATCGCAAAAGTATCGTTTCCGGTGCCGCCAGTTAAAGTATCTTGGCCGCGATCGCCCGATAAATAGTCATTGCCGATGCCACCAAACAGCGAGTCATCGCCGGCACCCCCAAACAGCGAGTCATCGCCCGCGCCTCCCAACAAAGTATCGGTGTCTTGGTTGCCAAACAGCAAATCATTGCCATCGCCGCCCAGCATTGAGTCAGAACCTTTGCCACCGTATAAAGTATCGTCGCCGGCGCCGCCCAAAACGCTGTCGCGGCCCGCACCGCCGAACAGCAAATCATCGCCAACGTCCCCCAGCAGTGAGTCATCGCCGTCGCCGCCGTAGAGGGAATCGTCTCCGCCTAAGCCGAAAATGCTGTCAGGGCCACCCAAACCAAATATCAAGTTAGCGCCCGCAGTACCTCTGAGGGAGTCGGGGCCGCTGGTGCCGCGAGTGCCGCCAAGTGCCCCTCCGGGACTGGTACCACCGCCGGTGGGGGTTGGGGTTGTGATGGGAATTGGCACAAGTGGCACTGCTGATGGCATGATTCTGAAGATGGGTAGAAATTTGCAATTCTAACTTAACTTAAAAGCGGAAGTTATATGCTCGCCAACCGCCGAGATGAGAAATATCGATCGCATCCGTCACAGCATAAGATTCGCACAAAAAGCCCTGCACCGTCGAGCCGTCCTCCAACACCAGCGTACCAATTCCCAGCGGCGGGGGAATTTTAGCGACAAATCCGCCGAAAGCCGCGATCGACAACTCCCAAACTTCCACCTCGATCGCGCTACCGCCCTCTATCTGACGCACCAATCCCGGCTTGCCCAGAGCAGTACCCGTCAAAGCGTACAGCTTGTAAATCGGGCTGGTACGGCAGGCGCGAACCAAAATGCCTCCGAGCTCGATTAGTTGATAATTCAGCGGCTCACCGCTCAAATGAGCGCCAACCACGGCTATTTTGACTCGTTCTTCTGAGTCAGATTTGGCTGCGATAACGGGTTCCGGGACGGTTGGCAGCTGCAGACCGGTTGCGCCCAAAGTTCCCCCCAAGCTAGCGTGGAAAGCAGATCCCAGGCTGCAGAGCGATAGATCGTGCCACGCAGGAGCCATCAGTGTCAATCCTGCGGGCAATCCGCTGCTTTGAAACCCGCTGGGAACTGCGATCGCGCACAAATCGAGCAAGTTCGCAAAGTTCGTGTAGCGGCCGAGATTGGTGTTGAGCGCGATCGGCTCGGCTGCAACTTCTGCGACAGTATAAATCGTGCCTGTCGTGGGAACAGCCAAAACATCCATTGACTGCCACTGAATTTCAGCTTGCTGGCGGAGTTCGGCCAACCGATACGACGCGCGGTAGGCAGAGACGGCATCGTAGCGTTTGCCGCCGCTGATAATTTCGTAGACGATCGGATCGATCGCATCTGGGTGCGCGTCGAGGAAATCGCCGATCGCAGCCAACCTTTCTGCTACCCAAGGCCCGCCGTAGAGCAGTTCGGCAGCATCCGCAAAGGGTTTGAAGTCAATAGATGCGATCGTGCAGCCCAATGATTGCAAGCGCGCCAGAGCATCTCGGTAGCGCTGTTCGGCTTCTGCATTCCCAAAAAATTCGAGTTCGCCGTCTGCGGGAATTCCCACCCGTAAGCTGGATAAATCCGGCAAAACTTTCGTTTCTGGGCGACGAGAAAACGCATCCTCAGCGTCAAAACCGCTGGCTACTTGCAGCACGGAGGCCGCATCCGCACAGGTGAGAGCGAACACAGAAACGCAATCGAGCGATCGCACCGCTGGTAGTAGGCCGCGAGTGCTGATCGAGCCGCAACTTGACTTCAGCCCGACAATGTTGGTAAAAGCAGCGGGAACCCGCCCCGATCCTGCGGTATCGGTACCCAGAGCAAAACTTACCAATCCGGCCGAGACTGCTGCGGCGGAACCGGAACTCGATCCGCCGGGGATGTAGCGCCGATCAAACGGATTGCGGCAAACTCCATAGGGCGTGCGGGTTCCCACTAATCCTGTGGCAAACTGATCCATGTTTGTTTTGCCGATCGCGATCGCACCTGCCGCGCACAGGCGCTCTACGACTGCGGACGATCGCGCTGGAGTGCGAGCAAACGCAGGACATCCCGCCGTAGTCGGAACGCCCGCCCAATCGAGATTATCTTTGATCGCAAAAGGTATTCCGTAGAGCGGCAACTGCTGCGGGTCTAGGTTTTCCAAAGCTTTGGCGCGTTCGAGGGTTTCCGCCAGCGGTGCTAAATAAATCCATACTGCCGGATCTGCATAGCGTTCGATCCGATCGTACACGCTGGCGATCGTATCTGCAGGCGCGATCGAGCCGGTGCGGTAGCGATCTAGCAGCGAATGAATGTCGAGACTGTTGCTGTAGTTAAATTTTTCCATAGTGCACGGTCAGTCGATTTTAGATTTTAGATTTTAGATTTTAGATTGAAGATTTGACTTCATATCATTTCTGGTTATATGAGGATGATTTAACCGCAGAGAACGCAGAGAACGCAGAGGGAGATCGGAGAGAGATGAATAATTCCAATGCTAACGGATTTGACTTCACAGGCTGTGTTAGGCGATCGTTATTACAACAAATAGAATGTTAGTTTACCGCATTGTCGATCGTACTCGCATCCAGTCTAGGACTCGAAGTATTTCTCAAGAAATCTTCAACCATGACCTTGCTGGTTTCGTCTTTTTGTGCAGATAAACTTCGCGATCGACAATCGCCCCATCTCATTGCCCGGTTTAATCTTCCAAAAATTTTAATTTTACTTCGAGAAAAACGGTTTTTTGTAACATTTTACACATTTTTGCATCAAGTTTGCTGTTAGGGTTTGAAACGTAGCAATCTAGTAAGATTGCACGCTACAGTATGCTTATCTTTAAAAAAAGTAAGTGAATTGCAGCAATCAACAGTCTAGGATAAATCCCTGAGTCCGCCAGGGAATGAATTCCCTGTCTAATAGTTAAAGTCCTCTGAAGAGGACTAATGAGTTTAAAATTTTTATTAGTCCTCTTCAGAGGACTTTAGCTTTGAGACAGGGGTTTCAACCCCTGTCGGACTAGGGGTTTAACGTGGAAAGTTGAAATCAATTGGCTTTTGGAGTGTCCCTACAAGGGCTAGGTACCTTACCTGAAAAGTGCTGTATACAGACAAAAACCGAAAAAATTTAACCGCTTCTAGGGTTCCGATTTGAATCAGTTTCTAAGTCAGCTTAGAAAGTTCAAGTGCTGGTCCGAGAGAAGCAGACTGGTCATCCCAATATTTTATTAATTTGAGGGAAACACTAGCCAGTTACACGGCGGGATAAAAGCCCGGGAGAAACGCGATCGGTCAGCAAGACTCGGTTCGTTAGCTCTCGGGCTTTATCCTTGTATATCAAGGGGGTTTGCGGAAGCTAAGGAAGCCAAAGAAGGTGCAAAAGCTCGATCGACATATTCACCTCTAACCAGCAACCAGAATATGCTATGAATATCCGATATTGCTCCCCCAAAAGAATGCGATCGCCCTTGTCCTACTGCGCCCTATTTTTTATCACCTTGTTTTTCGCTGTCGGCTGCGTCAACCCAGCAATTTATATCAAAACCACGACTGAAAGCGAAGCAGCTTCTTCAGTAAGTGCTAACGCAGTTCGCCTCGGATTCAGCGCGTGGCCCGGCTGGTTTCCGTGGCAAATTGCTAAAGAACAAAAGATATTTGAAGCCAACAATGTTGCTGTAGACTTAAAATGGTTTGACGGCTACTTAGAATCGATCAGCACCCTCACAGCAGGACAGATAGATGCTAACAGCCAAACCCTCGGCGATACCGTAAACTCTATATCAGGCGGCGCCGACCAAGTAATTGTTTTAGTCAACGACAACTCGACGGGAAATGACAAAGTGATTGTCGCCGAAGGCATCAATTCCGTTGCCGATTTGAAAGGCAAAAAAGTTGCAGCCGAGGAGGGTACTGTCGATCACTTTCTATTGCTGTTAGGGCTGAGAAAAGCAGGTTTATCAGTGCAAGATATTCAATTTGTACCGCTGGAAACCGGCAAAGCTGCGGCAGCTTTCGTCGGAGGACAAGTCGATGCGGTGGCAGTATTTGCGCCGTTTACCACGCAAGCCTTAAAGCGAAAAAACAGCAAGGAACTGTTTAGTTCCAAAGATTTTCCGGGGGCGATTTCTGACCATTTGGTATTCACCCGAAAGTTTATCGGCGAACACCCCGATCGAGTGCAAGCCCTGGTCAATTCATGGTTTGCAACATTGGAATACATGAAAGCCAATAAAGAGAAATCTTACGAGATTCTCGCCAACCGCGCCGGAGTTAGCGTTGAGGAATACAAAGAATATGAAAACGGCACTCAGATATTTACGATAGAGGAAAACTTGAAAGCCTTTCAACCGGGAAATGACATGACATCATTGCCGTTTGCGGCTTCCGAAATGACTAAATTTCTCGTCGATGTAAATTTAGCAAAAACCCAACCAGATATCAGCACCTTATTTGACGATCGCTTTATCAAAGCTTATGCAGAAGGTAAAAGCTAGGAGGCAGAATTTACGATTTTGCAGACACAAAAAACTTTCAACAAAATTCTTTTTTTAAATACCAAAAAGCTACTAAAATTACTCGCTCAACCATTCTGCAATTAAATCATGCCACCAAATCCCGAACCGCGATCGATCCAATCCCACCTCAAGCAAAAAAGCCTAAATCCCACCGTTTTCTGGCGGATTGCGGAAGAGATACCACAACCCCTCAATATTGGGTTAACGGTAACATCGATCGCACTGCCGCTGCTGCTGTGGTGGCTAGTAACAACCTTCGCCGACGTAGACCCCAAATTTTTGCCTTCCCCCGCCAAAGTTTTAGAGGCATTTGGTCGGCTGTGGAACACTCGCGAACTTTTGAAAGACACGGTAGCGAGTTTGTGGCGGGTGGGAGTGGGCTTTCTGTTCGCCTTGGTTTTTTCCATACCAATTGGCGTCCTGATGGGCAGTTTTCCCAGTATTCGCGCCTTGCTGGAACCCATGTTCGGCTTGATGCGATATATGCCCGCACCAGCATTCATTCCCCTGCTAATTCTCTACTTGGGAATCGGCGAAGAACCCAAAATAATGCTGATATTTATCGGCGTCTTTTTCTTCAATTCGCTGATGGTGATGGATACAGTCAAGTTTGTTCCCAAAGACTTGATCGAATCTACTTATATGTTGGGCGGAAATCGCTGGGAAATCCTAACTCAAGTTATTTTTCCCCACGTTTTGCCGGGAATTCTTGATGCTAGCCGCATCAACCTAGCTGCGGCTTGGCAATTGGTAATCGTCTCCGAATTGATTGCGGCAACCGAAGGCTTAGGCCGCCGGATCAGCGTCGCAGGTCGATTTCTCCGAACCGATGAAATTTTTGTGGGGCTGATTGTCATTGGGGCGATCGGACTGACTTTTGACTTGCTTTTTCAATATCTGCTGCGGGTTTCTTGTAAATGGTCAAGCCAGAAACAGTAAGCAGATTTTGAAGGAAGAAGGAAGTTCGGCAACGGATTATGTAACGGATGTAATGGATGAAAGAAGGTCGTGCTATCAACCTAAAATTAAAAGACTCGATTCCTATCGTTTTTAGTCCTAAAATTGACCTACTTAGGGACTCCAACAATCCATTTTTTACTTACAATACAGAGGATAAACTCATGTTTCTACAAATCAACAACCTGCACAAAAACTTTGAAACAAAAAACGGTAAATTAGTTGTCCTCAAGGACATCAATATGAGCATCAAGCAAGGCGAATTTATCTGCGCGGTAGGCGCATCCGGTTCGGGCAAATCTACTCTTTTGAGGCAGATTGCGGGATTGGACAAGCCAACAACAGGGGAAGTGAAAATTGATGGCAAGGAAGTTGTTTCGCCTGGGCCGGATAGAGGTATGGTATTTCAGCATTACACTCTTTATCCTTGGATGAACGTGCAGGAAAATGCTGAGTTTGGCCTCAAACTTCAAGGCGTGTCCAAGAAAAAGCGGCGCGAACAAGCGAGCTATTATTTGAGTGTGGTAGGATTGACGCAGTTTGCTTCGTCGCTGCCGAAGGAATTGTCGGGCGGGATGAAACAGCGGGTGGCGATCGCCCGCGCCCTCGCTTCTGAACCTAAAGTGTTATTAATGGATGAACCTTTCGGTGCCTTGGATATCCACACTAAAGAATCGATGCACGAATTCATGCTCGATTTGTGGCGCCGCACTCAGATTACAATCTTTATGATTACCCACGATGTCGAAGAAGCGGTGTTTCTTTCCAATCGGATTTATGCTTTGGGTGCTCGTCCCGGTACAGTGAGAAAGGAGATGTCGATTAATTTGCCCGATCGCACTCCCAGCATTAAACGCCACGCCAAATTCCACGATTACCGCGACGAACTCATGGATTTGATGCGGAAACACGGACAGGAAGCAGTTGCAATGGCTGCTTAAATAGAAATAGGTTTGTAGTTGCACTTTTTGCACCCGCGCAACAGTACAACGGCCAACCTAAGTAAGTGGAAACTTAACATCTTGCACCATTGTCAATTACCTATTTAGGAACGGGCAAGATGCCCGTTCCACAAAACTCAATTTTATTGTGGAACGGGCATCTTGCCCGTTCTTAAGAATGGTGCAAGATATCAGTGTAGATAAATATTACTTTGGGAGAAGGTGAGTTTTGCCACTACAAAATACTATTGTTTTGTTTCCCTCACCCCCCCCAAATACATCAAGAGGAACTTATGGTGCAACTATCGATCGACACAAATTCACAAATTGATTCTGACCTCGTATTAATGCAAGAAACCGTACCGGGCGGCGCGTACTGGTCGGGGGTCATCAAGCGGGGAAACACCCTGCGAATCACCGATTTAGAAGGCTCTCGCGGCGTTTCCATGCTGTGCTACAACGCCGACAATGCGATCGAACGTTTCAACGCAGCAGACACCGCCAAAATTCAATTCAACGCCTTTCTCAAACAAGGCATGGTGCTTTACACAGACATGGGGCGCATCCTATTTTCTATCACCCAAGACACCTCCGGCTGTCACGATTTGCTAGGAGGATGCAGCAACGCCATTAGCAATGCGAAAAAATACGGCGAAGGAGACTGGAAAAACTCCCGCGACAACTTCCTCAAAGCCCTAACTCGCTGGGGATTGAGCAAAAAAGACATCATGCCCAACCTCAACTTATTTACTCGCATTGCCATCAAACCAGACGGCACGATGGAGTTTCGCGAAGGCTGCGAAAAACCCGGTAGTTTTATCGATTTGCGATCCGAAATGAACGTATTGACAATTATCTCTAACTGTCCCCACATCCTGCATCCGGGTTCAATTTACGATCCAAAACCCATCCAAATTCAGATTGTGAAATCCCCCGCAGCCGCACCAGACGACTTGTGCCGCACCGCCAACCCGGAAGCCGTGCGCGGCTTCATCAACACCGATGCTTTATTCGTGCAATAGACCCGATTACACAACTCAACTTTGTCCGCATCAATCGGCGGTAAAAAATTCTGCAATTCCATCACAAAAAGTGAACCATGACTGCAACTACTCAACAAATCCTCGATCCAAAAAATGCAATTTATAACGAAGTTTTACCCGCCAGACATCCCTGGTCTCGTGTCATCAAAAAAGGACAGATTCTTCGTATTGTAGATTTAGGCGGAAATCAAGCAGTAGATTTTTTAGTTTACAATGCCGATGACCCTTCCGAACGCTACAGCGCCCCCGATACGATCGTCCATCAAGGCAACATCTTTGTCACTACAAACAGCAAACTCATTTCCAACGAAGGGCGAGCCATGATGACCATAATTGCTGACTCCTGCGGGCGGCACGATACCTCCGGCGGCGCCTGTAGCTGCGAAAGCAATTCGGTGCGGTTTGGACTAGATAAAAAATACCAGCACGCCTGTGTTGAAAATTTCCTCGCCGCAATTCTTCCCTACGGTTTGGGTAAGCGAGATTTAGTCAGCAATATCAACTTTTTTATGAATGTTCCGGTTAGCGAAGACGGCACGCTAGAAATTGTTGACGGCATCTCTGATCCGGGAAGTACAGTTGATTTGCGAGCCGAAATGAACGCGCTGGTTGCTATTTCTAACTGCCCTCAAATGAACAATCCTTGCAATGCTTACAATCCTACGGCGATTCAGTTGATTATTTGGGATGCGGTGTAAAGGTAGGGGGGCACTGCCTCCGCAATTTCTTTAGGGGCGGTATCTCGTGAATTGGTGTCAACAAAGACTTTAAACGTAGTACCAATTTGCTGTCTGACGATTAGGGTTCGATCCCCCCTAGCCCCCCTTAATAAGGGGGGGACAAGAACACTCAAAGTCAACCCCTACTCCCCTTAATAAGGGGGAAGAGCGCTCAAAGTCCCCCTTATTAAGGGGGATTTAGGGGGATCGAGACTGGGCTACCAGCAAGAGATACAGAGGGTTTCAGGCTTAAGTTGACACCAATGGCTCTCGTGCTCACCCCACAACAAAATTTAATGTTTGTGGAACAGGCATCTTGCCTGTTCTTCAAGATAGTACAAGATGTAATCAGACACCAATTACCAATTACCATTAACAATTACCAATTACCAATTAAGAATTACCTAAATGTTTAACAAAGTTTTGATTGCAAATCGCGGTGAAATTGCCTGCCGAATTATCCGCACGCTCGATCGCCTCGGAATTGCTTCGGTAGCAGTATATTCTGAAGCCGACGCCCACGCCAAACACGTTTTCGCCGCCAGCGAAGCCGTTTGTATCGGTGCAGCCGCCGCAGCCGAGAGTTATTTGCGGTTCGATCGCATTCTCGAAGTTGCGCGCCAAACTAAAGCTCAAGCTATCCATCCGGGTTACGGCTTTTTGAGCGAAAATGCTGAATTTGCCGAAGCTTGTGCAAGCGAAAATATTGCATTTATCGGCCCGACTCCGAGTCAGTTGCGCTGCTTTGGATTGAAGCACACCGCGCGGGAAATAGCCGCTGCAAATCAAGTGCCGCTAACTCCCGGAAGCGAACTTTTAGCAAGTTTGGAGGATGCAGAAAAGGCGGCTGGGGCGATCGGCTATCCGGTGATGCTCAAAAGTACCGCAGGCGGCGGCGGCATTGGTTTGCAGGCTTGTTTTGGCGATCGAGATTTGGCAGAAGCCTTTGAAAAAGTACAGCGTTTGAGTCAAAGCAATTTTAAACAAAGCGGCGTTTTTTTAGAGAAATATATTCAAACAGCCAGACACATTGAAGTCCAAATCTTTGGAGATGGCAAAGGCAATGTCATAGCCTTGGGCGAGCGAGATTGTTCGGTGCAGCGGCGCAATCAAAAAGTAATTGAAGAAACCCCCGCCCCTGCTATTAGCGACGAACAGCGAAATCAGTTGTACGGTGCAGCAGTGCGGTTGGGAAAAGCGGTCAATTACCAGTCAGCGGGTACTGTTGAATTTGTATTTGATGTCGAGGCGAAACAGTTTTATTTTTTGGAAGTCAACACGCGCTTGCAAGTTGAACACGGCGTTACTGAAGCTGTCAACAACATCGACCTTGTTGAGTGGATGGTAAGACAGGCTTCTGGGGATTTGTTCCCCCTGGAAGAGTACCGCTATCAACCGCAGGGACACTCAATTGAGGTGCGAATTTATGCGGAAGATGCCGGCAAGAATTTTCAGCCTAGTTCCGGGTTGCTGAATCAAGTTGCGTTTCCCGAAAACGTCCGCTGCGACAGTTGGATAGAAACCGGCACGGAGGTTACTCCTTTTTACGATCCGCTGCTAGCCAAAGTAATCGTTTGCGGCGATAATCGAGCCCAGGCGATCGCTCAACTGAAAGCTGCTTTAGATGCCAGTGAAATAGCGGGAATTGAAACTAATTTAGATTACCTCCGCCAGATTTTGGACGATTCCCGATTCAGCCGGGGCGAACTGAGCACGCGCTTTTTAAACTCTTTTGAATACGCACCTTTAACGATCGATGTATTGGATGGGGGAACCTACAGCAGCATTCAAGATTATCCGGGGCGGATTGGCTATTGGGATGTGGGCGTGCCGCCTTCTGGGCCGATGGATCATCTGGCATTTCGATCGGCCAATCGTTTAGTAGGAAATCCCGAATCGACAGCCGGATTGGAATTCACAGCGACAGGCCCAACTCTGCGCTTTAATGCCGATACAGTTATTAGTTTGACTGGTGCAACTATGAAGGGAACGCTAAACGGCGAATCGGTGCCGTTTTGGACAGCTATTCCCGTAAAAGCTGGCAGCATTCTCAAGTTAAAAGCCATTCAAGGCGGCGGCTACCGCACTTATTTAGCAGTCAAACACGGCTTTAATGTCCCCGATTATTTGGGCAGCAAATCAACTTTTGTACTGGGCAAATTTGGCGGACACGCGGGCCGCACGCTGCGTCCGGGAGATGTGCTTAAACTGCATCAAACTGCTACTCTGGAAGCGGAATTATCTTTGCCTGCGGAACTAATTCCCACCTACAGCAATAATTGGGAAATCGGCGTTTTGTACGGGCCTCACGGCGCGCCGGATTTCTTTACTGAGTCAGACATCGAAATGTTTTTCTCTACAGAATGGCAGGTGCATTACAACTCGACGCGGACGGGCATTCGGCTGATCGGCCCGAAGCCCACCTGGGCGCGTCAAGACGGCGGGGAAGCGGGTTTGCACCCGTCTAACATTCACGATAATGCTTACGCGATCGGCACGATCGATTTTACGGGCGATATGCCTGTAATTCTCGGTCTTGACGGCCCGAGTTTGGGAGGTTTTGTCTGTCCTGCTACTATTGTGCAGTCGGAATTGTGGAAAATCGGGCAACTGAAACCGGGGGACAGCATTCGCTTTCACTGTTTGAGTTTTGCTGAAGCTTTGCAGCGGGAATTAGCACAAAATAGGCAAATTGCTACTTTTAGTTTGCCTGTTTTTGGGGAAAATGCGGAGGAATTGCCTGCAGTTCCCGCTTCTCCAATTTTGCACGAAATTCCCGAATCTCTGGGACAGGTTGCTGTTACTTACCGTCAAGCTGGGGATAAATATATTCTAGTTGAATACGGCCCGTTGGTGCTGGATTTAAATTTGCGTTTTCGGGCGCACGCATTGATGGAATGGCTAAAAGCAAATCCGTTGCCTGGTGTTATCGAATTAGTGCCGGGAATGCGATCGCTCCAAATTCACTTTGAGGGCCGCCAGATTTCGCAACAGCAGCTAATGCAGGCGCTGATTGCGGCGGAGGCGGAACTTCCGGCGATCGAGGATTTGGAAGTGCCGGCGCGAATTGTGCACTTGCCTTTATCTTGGGAAGATGAATCGACGCTGTTGGCTATTGAAAAATATATGCAGTCTGTGCGATCGGATGCACCTTGGTGTCCCAGCAATATTGAGTTTATTCGCCGCATAAACGGGCTTGAGGGCATCGAACAAGTCAGAGAAATTGTATTTAATGCTAGCTATTTAGTAATGGGTTTGGGAGACGTTTATTTAGGCGCGCCCGTCGCAACTCCCCTCGATCCGCGCCACCGTTTGGTTACTACTAAATACAATCCCGCCCGCACTTGGACTCCTGAAAATGCAGTTGGCATTGGCGGCGCGTATTTGTGCGTTTACGGGATGGAAGGGCCCGGAGGTTATCAATTTGTCGGCCGCACGGTGCAAATGTGGAATCGGTTCAAACAAACGGCTGATTTCCAGTCTGGTAAACCTTGGCTTTTGCGCTTTTTTGACCAAATCCGATTTTATCCGGTTTCTCATGAGGAATTGCACCGCTGTCGGGAAGAATTTATTGAAGGTAAATTTAAATTAAAGGTTGAGAAAATCACTTTTAATTTGAGAGAATACAATGAGTTTTTGCATTCTATTGCTAACAGTTCGGCTGAATTTAAAGCGCAGCAGCAGGCGGCATTTAATGCAGAGCGCGATCGCTGGGCCGCCTCCGGGGAATTTGACGCTGAAGCTGCCGCAGAATCCTCGGCGGATGGGGCTTCTGACACGGCGGCGGAGGTTGTTTTGCCGATCGACTGTGAGGCTGTTGTCGCTCACGTTTCGGCTAATGTTTGGCAGGTGCTGGTTAATGTGGGAGATGTGGTTGCTGAGGGCGATCGTCTGTTAATTTTGGAAGCGATGAAAATGGAAATTGCTATTACTGCTGATGTTGCTGGCACTGTGGCTCAATTGTTTTGTGAAAAGGGGCAAACGGTGACAGCAGGGCAAATTCTAGCGGCTATTCAACCGAATTAATCCCTCTGGTGTCAGGAGTGAACACTTACGCGCTTATGCGGGAAACACTTCTGTAATGAGGCACACTACTATCGTCTTTTAAATGCCGAACAGCTTATCGCCCATGAGTCCTGGCGCAAAACAAAGGATATACTTAGGAATGAGAATTAAATAATTTCCACTCTTGAAAGTGGGATGGGCGTCCCGCCCGTCATGAGTGGACGGGCGGGACGCCCATCCCACAATAACAATTAAAATTGTAAGTTATTTAATTCGCGATCCTTACCTACAACTCGTGGGATCAAGATTTCAAAATAAGATTGAATCAAGCTTTGGTGACTTGGTTGATCCTTGTGGGTTATGCCGCAGGTTTGTTGCTCAAATACTTACCAGATAAAGCAAAACAGTGGTGGTATTTTCTGGATGAGTCCTCGATGTCTCCGGATAATAATTTAGCAGAACTTTCTCTATGGCTAGCTGTAACTAAACGGAAAGTTTTTGGCGGCTCTCGTTCGATGAAACGATTTGAGGAAACTGCTAATCTCCGCTCGTGTGATTCAAACCTGTCGTTTTCAAGCTCGTTGAGTAATGGCTTTTTTCCGTGAGGCTATTTCTGCACATTCTTGTGCCTTGCCTATGCCGCTCGTTTATTCCCATTTTTCAGACCTGAATCCTTACACTGCAATAATAGCTTCAATTAAATTCATGGAGCTATGCACAGAGTTTGGATAGAACGGGCGATCGTCCCCTAGCCTCGCGCCGGTTCTATTATATAATCATCCGGTCAGAATAAATCCGCCCGGCCTGGCTTCTAGCCGTGGGGAGTGTCAATTTGCGACTCAAGCCCAAGCGCAGCGAGTGTTAGAGGCATATCCGGGCGATCGGTTTAAGGTCGATCGACATCGAGACTCGATCGCTTGCGAAACCCTGGGTTAGATTTTATCTGCCAACAGCCTCGGTTAATGATGAAGGCTTTTTTCGGTGATTGTACGAATTGAAGAACACAAATCGATCGGCTAAAATTGTCTAATTGTTGAGCTTGCGGTGCGGGTGCAGCTATGACTTACAGCTTGAGAATTGCCGATTTGCCAACGAGTGAACGGCCACGGGAACGGTTGATGGCGGGTGGCCCGAAAAGTTTGGCAACTGCAGAATTGATTGCGATTCTCCTGGGTACTGGTCAGGGCCCCGGCAAACTTTCCGCCGTAGGGCTTGGACAGTATATTTTAAATCAGTTGAGTTTGCATTCCCGCGATCCTCTGGCTGTGCTACGCAGTATTAGCGTTCAGGAGTTGACGCAGATTCACGGGATTGGCCCGGCTAAGGCGACTTCGATTTTGGCTGCGGTGGAGTTGGGGAAGCGGGTTTTTCAGTCGCGGCCGCCGGAAATGGCTGTGGTTGACTCTCCCCAAGCGGCGGCTGATGCCCTGAGTCAGGATTTGATGTGGCAGTCTCAGGAACGTTTTGCTGTGGTGTTGCTGGATGTGAAAAATCGGCTGCTGGGTACTCAGGTAATTACGATCGGCACAGCCACGGAAACTTTGGCTCACCCACGGGATATTTTTCGCGAGGTGATCCGCCAGGGGGCGACGCGGGCGATTATCTCGCACAATCACCCATCGGGGATTGTGGAACCGAGCCCGGAGGATATTGCTTTGACGCGACAGTTGCTGGCGGGAGCGCAGTTTTTGTCGATTCCGCTACTGGATCACTTGATTTTGGGGAATGGCGATTTTCGGAGCTTGCGGCAGACGACGACGCTTTGGGACGAGTATCCCCAGGGTGATTGAACTCTTCTACTTAACTAATTTCATTACTATCATTAGTTATTTGTATCTTTGGGCTCTCGAACGGCTGAATCAGCCCTGACAGCAGGCAAATTTTCCGGCTGGAGTCCCCCGCGAGAGCCTGTTTTGGGTGAATGTTGCTGCTGATACTTCGTTTCGATCGCAACTCGGTTAATCTAGTATACGTAGGCTGAAGAGGTCGCTAATCCGATTTTTTTTGAGCATACTAAACGTATACTGAACCAGCACCTAAAGACCCACTTATTAAGAAATTATTAAATGGGATGTAAAATACACGGTGTGGTGATAGGAGGAGAACTGTGTTTCTGAGACTTGCAGAACAACACCGTAAATTCGTTCAAGATTTGGTAATGAACCTCCAAGCTTTAGCGATCGTGCTAGAGCATCGGGGTTATCTGGCATCCTGCTACACTTGCGGGGGTCAGATGAACAGTGCCTCATTTATGGTCAGTTTGACGGACAACCATCTGATTCGATTTTTAGTGTCAGATTACGGTATCACTTGGACTGAGATGCGGGACGACCGCGAACTCATGAAACTAGAAGGTGCAGAAGCGATTAATCAGTTACAAGAACTGGCAAATCTCGTAAAGTATCAAATCCAACCTTCGGAAGCTACTTTAGCGACGGCCCAGTGAGTGTAGCGATTGCACGGTTCCGAGGAAGGCGACGCAAGAAAGTGGCTGCTTGTCTGCTAAAACCGAATCCCCAGCGAGTTAGTTGGGAGGATTCATTTAGGTGCACAGCGATGGCTGCTCAACAGCCAAGAGTGCTATCAGGGTGCCTTGAGACTGTTTAGCGATCGGTCGATCGAAGTGAGCCTGGGCAGACGGCATACTTGATGCCAGAAGTCTCAAACTTGGAACCTCTAGTTTTTTTTCAGCAGTTGATTCTCCCTTGAGAACGATTAGCAAAATGTAGAAGTGTGACGGCTCGTCGGCTGCGATGTTAAATTTCCCCTTGGGCATTCAAAAGTCAAGGAATTGAAATTAACTTTGAGCAGGCAGGTATAATTTAACATCCAGAGTGAGGATGAGGCTGTGAAGATTGGGCAAAAGGCAGCCCACGGGGTGTGATGTGCGGGCGAATGGCGTTTATTTTTGCTCTTAGATTTAGCCGATCGGGCTAATAATTAACTTGAAGCAGCATCACTGCTGTAAAACATCTCACAGCCGGCCCAAGCCGGCTAAGTTTTGCGTATATCTAGGCTTTTGGCCAATGTTGGGCTGTTAGGTTAAACGGCTCTTTGAAGTGCACCCTCGCACTTGCTACACTAATATTTTATAATATTTTAATGATTAGTCTGAAAATATTTATCGCCAAGTTTGGAGTCAGTATCAAATGGTAAATTTAAGCGAACTACTAGAACCCATCGCCAGTCAATTTCGCAGTCTAGGAATTCCCGAACCAATTACCCATTGGGGACACCCTGTAATGATGGGGATCGTGGTAGTGGCGATGGGCAGTTTTGTCGGGTATACGGGATGGCAGGGACGTTTGGCAACCGATAAAGATGTCGCACTCAAAAGTCGATCAGATCACCGCAAGCTTGCACCGTGGATGTTTCTGTTTCTAGCTTTGGGCTATACAGGCGGCTTGCTGTCGCTGGTGATGCAGCACCAGCCAGTCATGGAAAGTCCGCATTTTTGGACTGGTTCGGCAGTGCTGGTTTTGCTGGCTGTTGGCAGCTTGATTTCGCTAACGGGTTTTGGGGGCAATAAGCTGGCACTGCGCGCGGTTCACGCTTATTTAGGCACGACGGCCCTTGCACTTATGGTGCTGCACGCGGCTTTCGGTTTAAAATTGGGGCTGTCTATTTAGAAAAGGAAGAGGAAGGGGAAGGGGAAGGGAAAGAATATAAGGAAAGAATTTTTGCCATAACTTACGCACGGGTAGCCAGAAACCGGGTTTTTTACCCAAGTTCACGGCGTTTAGCCCTTTACTCCGCCTGAAAAACCCGGTTTCTTTGGTAAGGAGTGCATAGGTTGCCCTGAAATATTCCCCCTCTAAATTGCTAATTAATGAATCAAGCAACGGGTGTCATCTTCTGTCTTGCCTACATTTTGGGATTGATTTCTACAGCGGTTTCTTGGGGTAGATACGGGATACTTGCTTTGGGAATAACGGTAGCGATCGCCCTGCCGAAATTGTTGCGGAAATATACTAAAAATTCTGTCAAAGTTACTAAGAAAAGACGCAGCCGACAAAAAGAAAATGCTCTTGAAGCACCCTTAGATGCGAGGGAAGAGTTGAGTTTGTTGGAGATGCTGCCGAGAGCGAAATGGGTGTGGGCGGTTGCTGGTTTGCTGGCATTTCTAGCTAGCGTTTATTTTGCAGTTCGATCGCCCCAACCGGCCATAGATGACATCAGCAAACTGATTCCGGCTGGCGGCAACACTCAAGAAGTGGCAGTGACAGTTCGCGGTAGAGTTGCCAGTACGCCTCGACTGACTCGATCGGGTCGATCGCAATTTTGGCTAGAAACAGATTTAGTTAGCGAAATCAACGGCGGCGAGGGAGGAGCAGTTGTAAACCGCCCAGTATCCGGCAAACTCTACGTTACAGTTCCCCTGCTGCAAGCAACGGGTTTGTACGCCGACAATACGATCGCAGTTGTGGGTTCCTTGTACAAACCGCAGCCACCGTCAAATCCGGGGGCTTTTAATTTTCAAGCATATTTAGCCAGAGAAGGAGCTTTTGTAGGGCTAAAAGGTCGTCAAATTGACTGGAAGAGAGAAAAGGCGATCGCGGATGTAAATCGAGTTAACAGCCAAACGGCTGCTTTCTTGGAACCAAGCGGGATGCAGCCATCGAAAATTCAAGCGATGCGGCAGCGGATCGTGCGATCGCAACTATCACAGTTAAATGTTCCCGAAGGGCCCTTGATCAGTGCGATCGCCCTCGGCAAACAAGCAGTAGATTTACCTTACAACATCCGTGACTATTTTGTGCAGGCTGGATTAGCCCACGCAATCGCAGCTTCCGGCACTCAAGTTTCGATGGTTTTGGCTTTAGTTCTAGCTTTAACCAGGCGTTTTTCCAAACAATTGCAATTTAGCTTTGGCGTCGGTGCTTTATTTTTGCTCGTGGGATTAACTGGCTTTGAAGCTTCAGTATGCCGCGCTGCTTTGATGGGATTTGGGACACTATTTGCTTTGGTGCTCAACCGCGCAGTTAAGCCGCTGGGATTGCTGTTAATTGCTGCTACTATTTTACTGCTGGTTAACCCTTTGTGGATTTGGGATTTAGGTTTTCAACTAAGTTTTTTGGCAACTTTGGGGTTAATCGTGACAACGCCACCACTGATGGCAAAATTGGACTGGATGCCGCCCGCGATCGCTTCGATTGTTGTGGTTCCAATCGCCGCTTCAGTTTGGGTGCTGCCGCTGCTACTTTACATTTTTAGCGTCGTATCACCTTACAGCATTTTAGTTAATATTATTGCCGCTCCTTTGCTGTGGATTTTGAGTATTGGGGGGATGGTTAGCGCTTTAGCTGGATTGATTTTTCCGCCCGCTGGCAGTGTTTTAGCACAACTGCTGGACTATCCGGCAAAGGGGTTAATTGCGATCGCCCAATATTTCTCGCAATTACCCGGTAATTCTGTAGCTGTCGGTCAAGTATCGGTGTTTCAGCTAATCGCGCTTTACAGTTTAATTTGCTGGGTTTGGATCGGGGGAAGAAGGAAGAAGGAAGAAGGAAGTGCGGCAACGGATTCTGTAACGGATTTAACGGATAGAAGGAGGAAGGAAGAAAAAAGACGGAAGCCGGAACCAGTCCGAGGAAAAAATCAGGAAAAGGGGAAAGGGAAGAAGGGGAAAAGCAGAGTTATTGCGCTGCCGAGTTTTTCATCTGCTTGGATTTTACCGCTGGCGCTGGTGGCGGGAATAAGTATCATAGTTTTGCCAGCTTGGCACGTTCAAGCATCTTTATTTCAAGTTACTTTGCTGGCGACATCTGGCGAACCTGTTTTAGTAATTCAAGATAGGGGAAAAGTGGCGCTAATTAATAGCGGTGATGAAAATACCGTAAGGTTTACAGTGTTGCCTTTTTTGCAGCAGCAAGGAGTTAATTCTGTGAATTTTGCGATCGCCACTCACGGTCATTTAGGATTGAGCAGTGGTTGGGGAAAATTACTAGCACGCTTGCCAATAAAAACCTTTTATGATAATAACGCTCCCAAACAAATTTACCGTAGCAACAATCAGGAATTTATGACGGCTGTGCAATCTCGCCAAGGCGTTTACTTTCCTTTAGAAACTAACAGTACAGTTGATATGGGTGCGACGCGGTTGCAGTTGGTGAATGCGGAGATTCCGGTGGTAGAATTCCTGGTGGGAAATCGAACTTGGTTGCTCGTCGGTGAAATGACACCGGAAGCGCAAAAAAAATTGGCAGCAACGGGAACCTTGAAGCCGGCTCAAGTGCTGTGGTGGTCAGGAAAAGCCCTGACGGCTGAGTTGTTAAGCGCAGTTGGGCCACAAGTGGCGATCGCCTCTGCTAACGAAATCGACCCAGAAACCGCAGCCCAACTGCGCCAAAGCAAAACCCAGATTTTCTGGACAGGGCGCGACGGAGCCCTCCAGTGGACTCCAGCAGGGGGATTTAAGACCACTTTGGAATCTGAAGAAAATCAAACTTCTTTTTTATAAAGATTTACAATCTGGCACACTGTGCGGTAAAATACTTTTAGCTCACATCTCAAATCAATTGGAGAGGTGGCAGAGCGGTTGAATGCGGTAGACTCGAAATCTACTTTAGGGGTAACTCTAACGTGGGTTCAAATCCCACCCTCTCCGTACATCCCTTACTCCACAAGGCTTTGAGGCTATCCGCTTTTTTAGCCATCTGTGCAATTTATCGGCAGTGGTATACAAAAGTGGTATATAAACCACTCTTGTATACCACTTTTTGCTTTCACTCCACCCCGCATCAGGGCGATCGGTCAAGACAAAAGTATTTCTAAAATTGCCTCGAAATCTATTTTAACTACCAGCCGGGAAGTCCCGGGCGTATATTCAGAGGGGATGAATCTGAGCGCTAAGCGAAGTACCCCGAATG
>NZ_JAUBUB010000027.1:0-59643 GCF_036705265.1 Microcoleus sp. B4-C2 | reverse complement strand
GTCCAAAAAGGACGGGCGGGACGCCCATCCCACAATAACAATTAAAATTGTAAGTTATTTAATTCGCGATCCTAAAGAGTAATATCATGTCCGATCGATTGACCATAATATTCCGGCCGGGGCGGGTTTTTGAGATTGTCAATTATTGGCAGATATTGGCAGGTTTACCCGCCCCTACATGATTTTGGGCGAAGCGAAGCGGAGGGAATCGACCGGACATAATATAACGGGTTTTCGCAATTTGTGGGAAATTCGTTTAAGCGGGCAAAAATAACTCATTTCTCACTGCGATTTCAAAAATTAAACTTGCCCGAAACCAGCGCCGAAATACAGTAAAATACTTAATTTTATGTTATTTTTTACTTTTTTATACTGACTAATTCAAAGTTCTAAAGGAGCAATAGCGTTAAACAAATTTTCTAGGATAAATCGCAGCAAAGATTGAGTTGCTAATATTAAACCTAATCGAGCTTGGGCGAGTTGTGGCTGTTCTATTTTAACTTCTCCCCAAATTCGGCACTGGCTGTAAAAAATCTGAAATGCTTCGCTCAAACTATTGGCTAATTTGAAATAATTGACAGGTTGTTCGCGTTTTTTTACCTCAAAATTAGGATATAAATTGTCTAGCACTGTTAACAGTTGGGATATTAAACGGCGTTCTGCTGGATGCACTAACCGCAGTCGATCGCCCTCGTCAATCCAAGGGATAGGATTTGGACTCTCCAGCGACCAAATTTGCGGCGCTGTAGCGACATCGGGCTGGGCGATCGCAATTATCCGATCGCGGTGGGCCATTCGCAGCAGGGAACAGCAGCGCGCGTGGCTGTACTGAATGGGAAACAGTCGATCGGCACATACAACAGAAGATAATATTTTAGATTCTGAAACTGGGAGGTTCGTTTGAGCTAAACGCTGCAACCAGACGGCTAAACCTGCATCAGTCAACTCCAACTCAATAATTCCAGCCCGTGCGACTTTAACGGCGAAATCTGGGTAGCACAGCGGTTGGAGTGTTTCGGCCAACTCGGCCGCGATTGTCTGCGGTGTCTGCTGCCAAGTTTTAGCCAATTTCAGGGCGATCGCAGACAGGTACAGCAGCCGCGCGCTATCTTTACTCCGATTTAACGGAATTATTGCACCATTCTCAATAAGCTTTTTATGGGCGGGCAGGATGCCCACCCCAAAATCAAATTCACTCTTTGTGGAACAGGCATCTTGGGCGGGCAGGATGCCCACCCCACAACCAAATTCACTTGTTGTGGAACAGGCATCTTGCCTGTTCTTGAGAACAAATTCATCTCTTGTGGAATGGGCATCTTGCCCGTTCTTGAGAATGGTGCCACCTATGAGATTTAATGGAATTTTCCCTAGTGCCTCTTGCTGGCCGATCGCCCTTTGGAACCTGGAAAGCAAGAAACACTTCACTGTAACTTCCGGGCACTGCTCCATATTTGCTGTATCCATATCGGCTCATCCTACCGTAAGAGCAACGATCGACTGTTACCGCTTGCACTTTTCTTGTACGTTAAACTGCTGATCTCAGAGATAGTCGATCGGCTCCCCCGGACGAGGCTACATCGAATTAATCGGCTTTCTAGCGATTTTTTTGCTAAATATACAATAATTTACGACAAATTTTTTGCTGAACTATACCATTTTGATGTATTTTTTGCTACATTAAATATTTCGGTAAAACTAAGAAAAGTCAGCACAGTTAAGAAGCGTGCAAGCTCGATCGGGGGTTGGTTGTCTCACTTGGTATCGCACTGCTGGCAGAAGCTGTTTTTCTCACTCTTAAATATATCCCAGAGCCTCACTTATGCAATCAACTTCCACATCTGTAGAGACTATCGATCGACCTTTTATCACTTGGCAGCGAATTATCGACTGGGCCCAGGAACACTACCGCTGCCGGACTTTTAGCAAAGACGAGCGGATTCCCGCAAGACCCGGACTGCTGTATTTAGTCCAGAAAGGTTCTGTGCGGCTCGTAGGCAGTGCTCAAGTTAGCGCTGCTGCGGGGAAGTCAAAATCCGCTGACAAAACTACAGAAGAAGCTTTTTTGGGCTTCGTTGGCGCCGGTCAGCCCTTTGAACTGGTTGCTCAGTCTCCGTTTACTCTCCAAGCTTACGCTCATGCCGATCAAACTCACGTAGTGTGGATGTACTGGCACGACTTGGATAATTGGCCTCACTTTCGCAGGGAAATTTTGGATGCGTTTCGCTACCAACACCAGCGGAAACTTCTCTGGCTGAGCACTTTGGGACAGCGCCGCACGATCGACCGACTGCTGGGATTTCTCACTTTGTTGATCGAAGAGTTCGGCGAACCTTACGTAGGTGACGGCGAACCAGACGTGGTTCGGGGCTACCGACTGCCTTGGACATTGACTCACGCTCAAATTGGCAGCGCAATTGGCTCAACGCGGGTGACGGTGACGCGCCTGATGGGTAAGTTGCGATCGAAAGGTTTGATTAATACTGAGGATGATAATTTAATCTGTTTGCCTGCTAAGTCTAACCCCCAAAAGACAAAAAACCAAAAGCAGGAGGTAGAAGATTCCCTGGATGATTCCCTGGATGATGAAGATTCCCTGGATGATGAAGATTCCCTGGAAGATGAAGATTCTCTCGAAGAATCTGCATAAAATCCTGCGGGAAATTGCCAACAAACAGCACGTCACTATTAGTTTTGGGCAGTCGCGCTCGATGGCTCGACAGTGTAGGATAAATTGTGTAAACTTTTCCTGTTCTCGAAAGGTGCGACTGACAATGACCGATGACAAGCAAAAATCTTCAATCCCGAACAATCAGCAACGGGTGGTATTCTGCGACTTTGACGGCACGATAACTGTTGAAGAAACTTTTGTGGCAATGCTCAAGCATTTCGCACCGGAACTGTCGTCTCAACTGATGCCTGAAATCTACGCTAGAAGGCTGAGTTTGCGATCGGGAGTGAGACAGTTACTAGAGTCTATTCCCTCGGAACGTTACGGGGAAATTGTGGAATTTTCTAGGGGAAGGCTGATGCGGCCGGGATTGGTGGAATTGCTGGATTTTTTGGACGAAAAAAAGGTAGATTTTGCGATCGTTTCCGGCGGTCTTCGGATTATGGTAGAGACGGTAATGGGCGATTTGGTACACCGGGCGAGGGTTATTTACGCTGTGGATGTGGACGCTAGTGGCTCTCGCTTGCAAGTCAATTCTGAGTTTGAAGGAGATGAGGAATTGGTGTCTAAGGTGCGGGTGATGGGCCAGCACCCGGCCGAGGAACAGGTGGCGATCGGAGATTCGCTGACGGATTTTAATATGGCTTTGCAGGCTTCGTCGGTGTTTGCGCGCGATCGGCTTGCCCAGTATCTAGACGAACAGCAAAAGCCTTATACTAAATGGGATAATTTTTTTGATGTGTTGGAAAATTTGTCCCAAAAATGGAATTGAAACTATCGCCTTTCTCAGGTAATATAAATTCCGTTTGCATCGGTATTGTATGATGTTAAATTTTGTAGGGGCGGGTTCACAAACAATAATTGCCCATAATAGACAATATAATAAACCCGCCCCCGTGCATATAAGTCCGATGCTACCGGATTTGATATAAGGTACGCAGTGCACTACGTTTAGATAAACCAGCGCAATTCCTATTAACGTAAAAAGTAGATTGAAAACTGAGGATTTGTCAAGAATGAGTGGTGATTTGAGATCGGATTTAATTGCAGCAGCCAAACATTTTTACGATCGCGGTTGGATGGTTGGGACTGCTGGCAATCTTTCAGCCCGCTTACCCGATGGCAGTTTCTGGATTACTGCTAGTGGCCGCGCGAAAGGGCAGTTAACTGAACAAGATTTTATCAGAATGAACTTAGACGGCGCAATTGTCGAGCAACCTGTTGCCGACAGCCGCCCTTCGGCCGAAACCAGCATTCATTTAGCCGTTTACAATTGTTTTCCAGACGCGAAAGCTTGCTATCACGTCCACTCCATCGAGGCAAATTTAGTTTCTCGGCTAACCGCAGGAGATGCAGTGCCTTTACCGGCGATCGAAATGGTGAAAGGTTTGGGGGTGTGGGAGGAAAACCCGCAAGTGTCGATACCCCTCTTTACAAATTATTTAGAAGTCCCTAAGATAGCCAAGGAAATTTGCGAATTTTTTGCCATTTCTGCGCCCTCTGTACCCGCTTTGTTAATTCGCGATCACGGCATTACAGTCTGGGCAGAGTCGCCAGCCGCCGCCTACAATTACGTAGAAATTGTAGAATACATTTTTCGCTATACGATCGCAGCCCGCCAATTAAATTTAGATTTGAAATTTTAGATTTTAGATTAAGCGGTGCATGGATTCGGAGGCTTGGGGATTTGAGATTAGCAAACGAGAAAATATTCAGAATAGGCAACAATTATGGCGAAATATACCAGAATTTTATCCATAGATGGAGGCGGAATTAGAGGAATTATTCCCGCGCAAGTTTTAGTTAGCGTTGAGTCAAAGCTGCAACAGAAAAGTGGCAACCCAGATGCGAGAATAGCTGACTATTTTGATTTAATCGCGGGCACGAGTGCGGGAGGAATTTTAACTTGCATCTATTTGTGTCCCGATGCCGAAAATCCCAGCAGGCCTCGGTGGGCAGCCCAAGACGCTGTTAATTTTTCGATTGAGAGTGGCCGCGACGTTTTTCAGACTTCATTGTGGCAAAAAGTCAGATCTCTAAATGGTGTGAGAGATGAGAAATATCCCAGCGAGCCCTTAGAAAAATTATTTTGGGAAAATTTTAGAGATTGCAAACTCAGCGAACTGCTAAAACCTTGTTTAATTTCCAGTTACGACATCGAAAGGAGAAAAGCTCACTTTTTCGATCAAATAGATGCTAAAGAATATCCAGCCGAAGACTATTTTATTAGAGATATCGCCAGAGCCACATCGGCAGCTCCCTCTTATTTTGAGGCTTCTAAAATCTATTCTTTTAGCAATGAATGCTACGCTTTAATTGACGGGGGAGTATTCGCCAACAATCCCGCACTTTGTGCTTATGCAGAAGTTAGAAATAAATTCAGAATTCCTGACAATGACTCCTACCGAAGCCCGAAAGCAAAAGATATGGTAATTTTATCCTTGGGAACCGGAGAAGCTCAGAAAAAATACCCCTACGAAAAAGTAAAAAATTGGGGTCAAATTGAGTGGGTAGAGCCTTTGATTAATATCATGATGACGGGAGTTGCTGAAACTGTAAATTATCAACTAATTCAAATTTATGATGCGGTTGAAAGACCGAATCAATATTTGAGAATTACTCCCGATTTGAGCCACGAACAACCGCTGCCGATTGATGATGCCTCGGAAGAGAAGATATCGGCACTGCTGAGAATTGGCAAGGATCAAGCCGAAAAGAATAATGAACAGTTAGATAAGTTTATCGACTTGTTACTTGCTCCCGTAGTCCTAGGATTTTAGATTTTAGTCATATTGTAGGGTGGGTTGGGCGCGGCGATTAAGTTAAGTCACCAATAAATAAATCTTAAACCGCGCCTAACCCACCAACCGCAGGGCCCAGAGACAAAAAATATATGTTGACAAATCGTGCAATAATTGCTGTACAATTGCGTAAATCTCTATTTAGCAATGCTTCGCCCTGTTTGCAATTAATCGCGAGCCGTCAGTAATTGGTTAAAAAATACCAAGAAAAGCGCGATCGACATTTAGATGAAACCTTCAATAACAGGTGGTTTCAGCGGTTTTTTTTGACGTTGTTCCTGGGGGGCCAAGTGCTGCTACGCATACTCCAAGGCAAAATTGACCGTCGCAAAATCATGGAACATTTAGTAACAGTAGGCCTGGATTCTTTCCGATCCGTGCTGCTAATAGCCTTTTTTGGCGGCATGATTTTTACATTTCAATCCGCCAGAGAATTGGTTCGCTTTGGGGCGGTTGGGGCGATGGGAGGTGCGTTTGCTGTGGCATTTTGTGGCGAATTAGCACCACTTTTAACGGCGGGCGTGGTGGCGGGACAAGTAGGTTCGGCTTTTGCGGCGGAGATAGGAGAAATGCAGGTGACGGAACAAATAGACGCCCTGTATATGTTAAGAACAAATCCGGTTGATTATTTAGTAGTGCCGAGGGTGATAGCTTGCTGCATCATGCTGCCGATTTTAACAATTTTTGCGGTAGCGGTGGGAATTTTGGGCGGGCTATTTGTAGCGGTTCATTTTTATAATTTGGAACCGTCGGTATTTTTGGAATCGGTGCGGACTTTTTTGGGGCCTGGGGATTTAGTAACTGTGGTGATTAAAAGTTTTATTTTTGGGTTGATAATTGCCCTTGTCGGTTGCGGTTGGGGATTGACGACGGTGGGCGGAGGGAAAGGAGTAGGCCAAGCTGCAACGGCGGCGGTGGTAACTTCTTGGGTGTTGATTTTTGTAGCAGATTTCTTTTTATCGTTGTTGATATTTCACGAGTTGAGGATGCTCAAAGGTTGATAATCTTGGCGATTATAGCAGGATTCAGGAGTCAAGACGCTTAAATATTAAGGGTTTGAACAATCATCAACCCGAATGCCACCAGGATTTCTATAAAATAACATGAAGATTTTTTAAACCGCAGATGAACGCAAATAAACGCCGATAAAATTGCATCAGCGTTCATCCGTGTTCATCCGCTGATATCTGCGGTTTAAAACTCTCAACTTCAGATGGTAGATTGGAGAAGGAGAAAGGAGGGCGATACACTCGAATTGCCTCAATAGGAACTTTCCCATCTGTTTCGGGGACGATTTCGAGGGTGTGTTTGGAGTTGCTCAAATTCTGAGCCAATGTTGTAGAATACTCGCGGCTTGAATCTGTAATTTGTGGAGGAACGTATGAATCAACAAACATTGGTCGCACTTGCCAGGAAATTTCAAAGCCTTTAGGCGTCGGTTTTTTAGACTCTTCATAAGAATTTTTCAGCCACCAGTTTCTCGGTTCAATCACGACGCGGCCAGAGTTTGAGACAAACATTTCGTCGTTTGTACCGCTGCCGTCGTAACCTGTTTTAGAACCTATAACGTCAAATTTAAACTTGCTGGCGTCGCTGTTAATTTCAGTGATTATGGCTTTCCAATCTTCGACGATTAGCGGTTTTTGACTGGATATTTGGATGATTGCTGGCAAACCGACGCCAAGAGTAACGCTAGGTCGGGTGATGCTGTAAAGTTCAGGAAATTCTGAGGGTTTTTTGCCGTCGATCGCAATTCTAGCAGAAATTGCTTTGCCGTTGAAGGTTTTATCGGCGATCGCATCTATTCTATTTCCTTCAAATTCTAAAACCAACTTGCCATCTTGCCACTTAACATCCCTGCCAACCGTATAGGTTTTTACTAAATCCTGCGGCGGTTGAGGAGAATTTGGCTTGTATTGCAGATGCGGTTTTATCAGGGCCGCTAGGAGAAAGTTTCCCCAATCGTTGAGGTGAATGCTGTCGCTCAATAGCTGTTGTGGCTGCAAGCGATTGTCTTTCAAATACCTGCGCCAAGGTTCGCGAATTTCGGCGATTTCGCAGCCGTATTTATCGGCCAACTCCGGCAGCCATTGAGTAGAATGAGTGTTGTGCCATTCGTATCTTTTGACTGAATTTGGATCGTCGCTGTTGCCGGTCGGCATCCAGTCGATGTGGTCTGAATGCAAGAGTATTTCGCTAGCAGTGCGGCTGCGGACATTGGCAATTATGGCTTCGTAATCTTCACCGCCTCCGTAGACGTGAAAAATTAGCAAGTCTGGATAAAAAGGATACAAATCGTGTTCGCTGGGACGGATTAAAATCGGGGCGCCAAATCCTCCGATGGCCCGATTTTCCACAATCAAATCTGCATTGGGAAATCGCTGTCTTAAATCCTTCACTACATCTTTCCACCAATCTTGTTCTGTGATGGATTGACCGTAGAATAGGATACGCACTTGGCGGCGGTCTGTTGGAGTGCTAGCAGCAAGTAGCCCCATCGTCCTTTGAATCCTCGCTCCCAAAGTAGCACTATTTTTAATAGGAGCGGGTGGGGGGAATGGGGTATCGGCAGCTATTTTTTTGATTAGCGGAACTAACAGAAAGCTCAGACACAAAAAAAGCAGCCACAAGTAGCGATAAATCTTGGATTTTCTGCTATTTCTTTGGTGTTTTGCCATTGTTTTATTTTTCCCTGTCCGTTTCACTTTGCTCAAGGCGACTGTGGGATGAATGCTACGTGTCTAATCAGTAGCTGTAGCGTGCTTATGGGCGCACCTCACGAGTAGCTGTAGTGTAGCCTGTATGGAAATATATTACCAAATTGAGCGAGCCAAAAAGTGATATAATGCCTGCTAATTAATTGCACTCCGATCGATCGCACGTCAAATGGATTACAAAACAGCCCGCAGTTTTCTGATCGACCAAGGAACCGCCCTGGAAACCAAGAAAAATCCCGACGCCTTCCTGATGCGTCTCAAACAAGGTCAACCGCCCGTACCCGGACAGGTGACATCGATTTTATTAGCTTTAAAAATATTGTTTGAGAGTCTGCAAGAATCTCCAATGCTCGATCGACAATTGATATCGGCACTGCATTTACTGTCAGTAGAAGGTTTGCAGCAATTTGAAGCTGGACTCCGCAGAGGAGTTTCTTGGCCACCGCTGCTGAAGGAAGACTTAAATCGAATTGCGATCGCCGTCAAGAATATTTTTTCCGGCGTCTGGCAATAATTAGCTCAGCAACCACCGATCCCGATACCCACCGCCAGCCAACTCAATTTTTTTTATACAATTATTTGTAAAATTTTATGTTAATCTTGCTACATTTACCCTCGAATTGTGGCATCTTAATATAAGAATCACTTCAAACAAACAATTGGAGATACTACTCATGAACGCTGAAGAAAAAGCTAGACAACTAATTGCACGAGAAAGGCAGCATAGCGAACACTTGCACGAATCTATGCTCAATCGTTCCTCCCACGAGCTAGAAACACATGGGGAGGGAATTGCTGAAGAAAAAGCCAGAGAATTAATGGCTCAAGAAAGGCAGCACAGCGAACACCTGCACGACTCTATGTTAAGCCGTTCCTCCCAAGAGGTAGAGGCATCGATCGCACCCGATGACACTGACAAATAAATTTTGTAAACACAAGACTTACGGACACATACCAATAAACCTGGTTTTTATACCATTTTTCATACCATAACAAAGGGCTGTAAAAATGTTTTTGTATAAACAACCAGGTTTCTGAGTCTTGCAATAGTTCAGCACAGCAAAACTCTACTCAAATCGAGGAGGATTTTAGGTGCAATCAAAACAGCCCCTGCTCGGTTGGCCGCCGCTATCACAAGCATCCACGCGCCATATATAGCAATAGAAAATGCCAGGTTCTACTCCTCGCGAAAGCTTTCCAGGGATGCCAAAAGAGCTGGCAGTCCCGCTAGCGCAGCCGACACCAGAGCCTCATCTTTGTAAACTCGAGATAGCCGAATACGGGTACTTTTAGACGCAGAGGTGAAAGAGCCTCGCCGTTGGGAATTTCCGGTTTCAACCCGCCCTAAATTTTGTGTTTCTCGCGTCACGCCAAACATAGCAGTATCCTCGCAGTATCGTCAATTAATCCCTAAATATGCGCCCGTAAATTTTCTCACGGCTTGCTGTATGTTTCTATTATTACTCAGATAGGTAACAGAGATGAAAGCATGAAATAATTATTCACGATAGATAGGGATCAACTTAAACTGCTTAAGGGCTTTTATTAATTTGTTACACGGCGGGTTTGTTTCAGCCGCCCACGACGACTCAGACACCAGCAACCAAAATCACCGATTTCACAGGAGGAATGCGGATCAATGATGCTAACTCTTAGTGCAGCAACAGTGATAAGTCAAATCAGGCCGACTGTCGAAAGCTTGGGCGACGGAGACTACCGCTACCGAGACTCCTTTGCGCTCGATCGACCTTTTCGAGAAATTCAATTTCGCAAACAAGCCAGATACATCACCGGCAGCGATTCAGACAAACGCACGGGCAAAAGTTACTGCTTCCGGGGCATCCCCCAGCACAACAACATTATTAACATCACGGTAGCGATCGAAATTTCCCCAAAAACAGCACAGAAAACCGAGTGGAAATTAGCACCGGGAAACCCCATTAATTTCGACAGGCTTTATCCCCTGCAAGCAGGGCCGGGATTAGAATTGTACAAATGTTTGACAGCATTTTTACCAAAATTGAAGGATTAGTTATTCGTGACTTATTAGTGGTTATTTCTTAATCGCTTTGCCTTGTTAATAACCAATAACATTCGTTAACCGTTAACAGTTAACACTTAACAGTCAACCGTCAACATTTAACTCCCTAAGAACCAGCATTTTCCAATTCTTCCCGCAGCATTTCCCGGTAGACTTTCGGCAAACGAGAACTCATAGAATTGGTTTCAATTCCATATCCCAAACTCGTCCAAGTTCCCGAAAGCATCCGCAACACGTCAGTTAATCTTTCCTGCCGCAACATCTCAGGAATATCAGCTTTCCAAAACTTGCGATCGCTCAACCAAGCATAAACCACAGCATCCTGATCTTCTGGTTCAAAACTGTAATCTTCCCAGAATAAAAAATTAGCACGACGCGCCTGATAGCGCTTAGCCTTCTCCTTCCAAGTCGTAGTCAGAAATTGATACCTGCCCGCAGCGGTAGTACACCTGCCTCGATTCGGGCCATTAACAATCTTCACGCACCAGTCAGGATGGCGGCTCAAATCTAATATGTATTTGCCACCGTAAACAACGTGATAAGGGCGAGCAACATTCGACTCGCTAGCAGAAATAGTACGCATCAGCGCCCGAATATAAGGATCGCCCGTTTTAATAGCCAGCGGCGGGAATTTTCCCCGCCCGCTTACCGACTGCGACAACTGCTGATTTCCCCGCAAACTGTCAACCAAAAAAACACCGCCGCCAATCACAGCGCCGATTAAAAGTATAAATCCGAGGATTTGAATCTCTGCTCGCCTCAGCAAACCTCTTTTGCGACGGCTCAATTTCTCAGCTTCTAGCCAACTCATTTCCATTTCCGAAATTTCGGCCAATTTTCGAGCCGCCCGCATCCGGCGCACCCGAAAATCGTATTGATATAGCGGCGCGGCTACCAGCGTTAGACTCGATAAAACCCCCGCCAATTTAATCATCCAGAAATCTAATTCACCGGCTATGGCAACATTTGTCAGAGTAGATATTCCTGTTAGTAATTGAGCCGGATCGATCGATCGCGCGGGCCAATAAAAAATCGCAAGTTGCACCAACAGCGACAGATTAAAGGCAAAAAAAATCACTACAACAGCATTCAAGCCTTCTCGCAAGTGCGATCGAATACCAGTGTGCCTGCGCTTGAACTTGCGCGCAACGCGAAAGCGCCCCGGCAGCATAATTAGTAAGGGATTTAAGATTTTGACTGCTAAAAAGTGACAAACAAAGAACACAGGCAACTGAATCAGCCAAGCCGCCAGCAGTAGAGTCAGAAAGCCGATATTGTCGCTGACAAAAGGAATGCCCCTGCGAAGGACAAAACTAAAACTCTGAGCGAGAGCAAATGCCCTTAACCACGAAATCGGATAGGGGAACCAAGCTGGCCACTTGAGAGTTTTCATGCTGGGAGAACGAAAGTTTAAGGGCGAATGGTAAAACTATTAAGATTTTGCCAGATTTGGCGATCGGAAAACTGGCAATTCCCCTGCGGTTTGTACTGATGGGACTTGCGCGCTGATGCCCAGAAACCGGGTTTTTTAACCAAAAACTTGCCTAAAACCCTCAATCTCGGTAAAAAAACCCGGTTTCTTTGTTCGCTACCTGGGCCTAAAGAAACCGGGTTTTTTACCTTTGTGCTGGCTGCAACGGGTATTTTCGTGAAAAAACCCGGTTTCTGGGCTCCCGTGCGTCCTAATTCAATCAAATCACACTGGCAAACAACTCCTCAAAACTTTTTTGCGGAGCCTCCGACTTCGCCACAATTTCCACAACCTTGTTGCGAGAAGTCGGCTGAAACAGCGCCTCCACGCACACTTGGGCTACCTTGGTGCGGGGAATGCTGCTCTCAAACATTTTGTCCGCACCAGTCATGACGATCGCATCTGAATTATCCTCATTTTTGAGGCCGCCCGGACGGACGATCGTATAAGTTAGGCCGCTTTTTTGCAAATATTCCTCGGCTTGTTTTTTCCAAACCAAAATCAGCCAGAACAAATTCAGCGGGTGAAAAAACTGAGAGACGCACAGAGAAGTCACAAGCACAAAATGCTCAATGCCCTTAGCCTTAGCTGCATCCACCAAATTTTTAGTACCTTCAAAATCCACCTTGTAAGGCGCTGTGGGGTCAAAACCAGGGGCCGCCCCTGTCGCGCACAGCAATACCGTACTATCGCCGATCGCATCGCCCAGGGAAGTTGCATTTAATACATCCCCAGTCACTAACTCAGCCTCCGGTGGTAAAATTTGCCTAGCTGTCTCTAGATTTCGGACTAAAGCGCGCACGGGAATACCTCGCTTGACTAATTCTGCGACGATTCGGCGGCCAGTCTGACCTGTGGCTCCTGCTACAAATGCTTTCATATGTCGAGTTATGCTGAACTAGGGTAAG
Organism: Microcoleus sp. B4-C2; assembly: GCF_036705265.1. Lineage (NCBI taxonomy): Bacteria > Bacillati > Cyanobacteriota > Cyanophyceae > Oscillatoriales > Microcoleaceae > Microcoleus > Microcoleus sp. B4-C2. Next base: position 47,037 of record NZ_JAUBUB010000027.1, on the reverse strand, counting down.
TTTTGTTGCTATCAATTTCTCAATTGTAGGGAGGAAACTCCCTTAACACATCCCCAACCCGACCGGTGCGTATTACAGGAGAGTATAGAATGAAGCAAGATTCCGCTGAATATCAAACTTTTGAAGCTTCTGACGAAAATTACTACCCAGATGCGAGTTTCCGACAGCCCGAAAGTGGAAGCGCGGATGCACCAGAGGAAGTTGAGCCGATTTGGTTTCACACGCATTTTGAAGACAGCATGGAGATGTACGCCGATGCGGAGACGGTGGCGAAGCATTTGAACAACCACAAGAGTTGGTTTTGCCAGTGCGCTTCGCCGATGAAGGCCCAGCCGATCGGAGAAAACGGCTATGATTTATTAATCGGGCGTTTTGGGGCTTTTGGCTACCGCGTTGAAGCGAGAATTGGTTTAGAATTGCTGCCGCCGGATGCTGAAGGCTGCTATTTGATTAAGACTATTCCGGTTCCCGATTATACCTCGCCTGGGTATGAAGTGGATTTTCGATCGGCAATGAAGCTAGGGGAGATACCGTCTCAGGAGTTTGCCGCCGATTGGCCGAGATCGGAACGTGCTAAGCTGCCGCCTGTGATTACCATTACTACCTGGAAGCTGGATTTGGCTGTGGGGGTTTGCTTTCCCAAGTTTATTCGATCGATGTCTCAACCTTTAATAGAAAAAACCGGCGATGCGCTTTTGGAAAAAATTATCAAACAAGTTAACCGGCGCTTGACTTATAAAACTCAGGTTGTTTTTCACGAAAGTTTGGGCATTCCTTTTCCGAAAAATCCTAAGAAACATTAAGCATACTTACGCTTTAACTCACATTTGTAGGGTGCGTAAGGGCGCACCTTACCCTTAAGTGCGATCGTCATAACTCATACCATTGTGGATTATAGACTTCGGCGCGATCGCTCATATCGTTTCCGGTAGCATCGGAAACGATATGACAACTGACTGTTTGGACATTTGAACAATACCGATGCAACCAAAAATGATATCACTTCGTTCGCGTGCTTAAAGCGCACCTTACCCGTCTTTTATTGAACGCAACATTTTCGTGACCAGTTAATCGAAATAACCAAGTTATTGCTAATACAATTTAAGGGTAAGTTCGTTACGGCATTTTGACTTATGCTCTTTTATTATAACCCCTATTAGTTGTTATTATAAATAAAGTTAGCACAGGGTTGGACACAATAGTTTCAAGTCATATGCCATCAAGTTCGACAGCATTGTTATTAAAAGATTTTGCTTCGGTCATAATGCTTTCGCTGCTTATTACCTCATGATTAAGCAGTGTAGCCGATGCAGTTCAAAGGTAGCTGCGATCGCCCTCCGAAACCAGCAAGTGTCTCAGATCACAAGGCAGATCGATCGCCCTCACTGCCACAAAACGTAAAGTTATGTCACTTTATGTAAAGAGTTATCAAACAACTCTTGCCATATCCGTCGAAAGTTATGACAACAAAACTAAGAGCTACACACACAGACAAAATGGAGAGAGACTTGCACCAGTTGAGGGCAGACCAAGAACTGATTCTCAATCAAGTAGACAATGCGATCGCTCTGTTCGACTCGTCTGACTGCTTAGTTTTGTTTAATAAAAAATTGGCGGGAATCTGGGGACTGTCCCCAGAATGGCTGGAAACAAAGCCGAAGTGCCACTTGCTGTTTGCGGAAATTGTCGATCGGGGTTACTTGTCCCTTCAGCAGTGGCAAGAGTTTCAGCAAGCACTCGAAAAATCTCAGCATGAAAGTTTATCATTTTATTTCGAGCAATCCAATGCGGTTTGTTTTGAGGTGTGCGCCACGATTACCAACAGCGGCGGACGGCTGTTTACCTTTCGAGACGTTACGGTATACCGCAACTCCCAAGCTAGCTTGAACGCAGAAGTCAGGCGGCTGAGCTTTCTTTTAGGTTTAACCGAACGCCTGCAAAAATCTGACAGTTTGCAAGAAATAGGTCAGTTTGCCCTCACCTATTTAGTTGAGGCAATGAATGCAGCTTTCGGAGATGTTAAGGTGATTAACGGCAAAGGAAACGATCGACAAGCGTCGGGGATTTGCAACCAAGTTTCTAGTCAATTTTTGGCTACTTACGGGGAACCCGTAGTCGCAGGAATGCAAGAATTGCTCGACCAAGGCATTCCCTACGGCATCGGTTTGCTGTGGGAAGTGGTGAAAACAGGTAAACCTGTGTTTGTCGAGGATTATGCCCAACATCCCAATGCCGTGCCGGAATTTCGGCATCCGGGAATCGGACAACTGGGCATTTTTCCGATCGCAGCTACCAACGGCACAATCATCGGAGTGCTGACGCTGGAGTCCCGCAACATCAAAAAACTGCAAACCGCCGTCCACCAAGACGTACTCGAAGCTGCTTGCCGGACTCTGGGGGCGGCGATCGAGCGGGCTCAGACACAAGAGAACCTGCGCCAAGTTAATGAAGAATTAGAGTATTCTTCTCAGTTGAAATCCGAGTTTTTAGCCTCAATGTCCCACGAATTGCGGACGCCTCTCAACAGCATTCTCGGCTTTTCTGACTTGCTGCTGCGGCAAACAGCCGGACAGTTGAGCGATCGACAAATCAACTATGTAGAACTGATCGAAAAAAGCGGTCAGCACTTGTTGCAGCTAATCAACGATATTCTCGATCTTTCTAAAATTGAAGCCGGGAAAGTAGAACTAAACTTACAGCCGGTTCGCGTTCACGAACTCGCGACCGACTGTCTGAAAATGATTCAGCCGCGGGCAGACAAAAAGCGGATCGGTTTGTCTTTAGAACTCGACTACCGCATTACTAAAGTTTGGCTCGACGAACGGCGAGTGCGACAAATTGTGATTAATTTACTTTCCAATGCCATCAAATTTACCCCCGAACAGGGACAAGTTAAACTCAGCGGGCGTCTGGCCTACGGTAGCGAAATAGACGGCGACTACCGGCCGGATTGTTCTCCTGTAAATGCCAGCACTCCTTATTTTTGTTTAGAGGTAAAAGACTCCGGTATCGGCATTCCTCAAGACCGCTGGCACTTGCTATTTCGACCTTTTCAACAGGTGGATTCTTCCCTGACACGGCGGCACGAAGGTACAGGTTTGGGTTTGGCTTTGACTAAGCGATTGGCAGAATTGCACGGGGGAACTGTTTCTTTTCAATCTGTTTGCGATCGGGGCAGTCTTTTCCGCGTTTGGCTGCCTTTGACAGAGATGCGTCAACAGTTGGAAAACTTTGCTTCTTGTGCTTTGGATACCAAGTTAGTTCCTGCTTCTGCGATTGCTTTACCAATTGCCAGCAAGCGAATTTTGGTTGTTGAAGACCAGCCTTTTAACCAAATGTTAATTTCTGAGGTGATGGAATTGGAGGGGTACGGGGTAGAGATACTCGCGGATGGGAAGGCGATGGCCGATCGTATTCTCGCCGCCTCTGCAGCCCCGGAGTTGCTGCCTGATTTGATTTTGATGGACATTCAGTTGCCGGATATTGACGGCTTTGAGTTGATGCGTCGAGTTAAAGCAGATTCTGTTTGGGAGTCGGTACCGATGATTGCGGTGACGGCGATGGCGATGCCCGGTGACAGTGAGCGATGTTTGGAAGCGGGCGCTTCTGCTTATTTGAGTAAGCCACTGGATTTGAATTTGACGATCGCCACTATCCGTTCTTTTCTCAACTAACAATAATTATTTGCAGTTCCAGCACTGCCATTTATTACAACTCATAACCAGAAAGGTTAAACTCAATAGTAGATAAATATCTATAGGGCTTGCGTACACTTGCCTCAGAAACCCGGTTCCTACCAAAAGCATCGAATTTAATAACGAGAAATACAGGAACCAACCAGATTTCGAGCATCTACACGCACAAGTCACGAGCTAAATTCAATATATATATTCCATGTCAAACAAGTCGCCCTGCATCATGTTGGTTGATGACGAGCCAGCTAATCTGATTTTACTGGAAGAGTTATTGCTCATGAAAGGATACACCACAGTATCAGCGCTATCTGGCCATGAAGCGCTCTCGCTTGCCCGCGCCTCTCGACCCGATTTAATTTTACTAGATATTATGATGCCGGAGATGGACGGTTTTGATGTGTGCGATCGCCTGCGGAACGATACAACATTGCAAACTGTACCCGTGATTTTTTTGACTGCCCTCGATGACGATACCTCTCGCATCAGAGGGTTAGAAATGATGGCAGATGATTATTTGACCAAGCCTTTTAACAGTCGTTTGTTGCTGGCGAAAGTTGAAAATATTTTGCAGTTGAGTCAAATGCGATCGCAAGCTATATCTTCCCAATTCAACCAGCAGGTAAAAGAGCAAAGCAAACGCCAAATCGCCGCCGCTTGGGAAGCCAACCAATATCTTTCAGAAAAATTTCAGCTATTTGTGCCAGAGCAACTTCTGGGACGAATTGCGCCCCAAGGAATAGAATCTATTCAGTTGGGCAATGTCACAGAAGAAGAGCTGACTGTTTTATTTTGCGACATTCGCGGGTTTACTGCGATCGCAGAATCTCAACAAGCTCGCGAGACTTTTGAATGGTTGAACGCTTTTTTTACTAAAATGAACGAGTGCATCACGTCTCACGGCGGGTTTATTGACAAATACCTAGGCGATGCAATCATGGCAGTATTTGACAAGCCAAATTCTCACGCTATGGATGCGATAGAAGCCGCAGTAGCAATGCAAGAAACTTTGCAAGAATTTAATGCCAGCCGCCACAAATACAATTTAGAATCTCCCGTCAATATTGGTACGGGAATTAACACAGGCATCGGCATGATCGGCACTTTAGGTTCCGATCGCCGCATGGACTCTACAGTCATCGGCGATGTGGTAAATACAGCTTCTCGGTTAGAAAATTTAACTAAAATATACGGCTGCCAAATTATTGTTAGCGAAAATGCCATTGTTCATGCGAGAGAATTTCTCAATGGCATAAGTTCCAACTCTCACTCAAAAGAAAGTCTATTATTAAAGTGCGACTTAGAAGTGGAAACACAGGAGAGTATTATTTCTACTTGTGGGGCGAATGCTGCTGACAGCCATTTGCCTAGCAACAATTATTACTATCGCTGGATCGATCGAGTAACCCCGCGCGGCAAGCAGCAAGCTATTGAAATCTACGAAATCTGGGCAGCCTCCTGTCCCGACTCAGAGGCAAAGCAGCTTACCCAGGGTTTATTTGACAAAGGAATTCAAGGATGGCAATCCGAAAGATTTGTCGCAGCCTTGGGATATTTTCAGCAACTAATCGAACAAAACCCTGCTGATACAGTCGTCCGTTTTTATATCAATCGCTGCCAGGAAAAACTCGGTTTTATACCTGTAAGTAACCGCTCCGAAATCAACTAAATAGAACCAGTTCGTACTGAGAATTTCAGTCCTTTTTCTTACCGCAAATACCAGATAAGCTAAAATAATCCCGTTCCTAGTGAGGACTTCAGTCCTCTTTTTTAGCGCAAATAAGGACTAAAGTCCTGGCTACGAACCTATACCAATTCTGAAAAGTAGGCTAACATCTGTAGGGGCAGGGCAATGCCGTGTCCGGCGCAGGGAGTAGGACACGACATTGCCGTTTAGTGTGAACTTAACGTACAACTAATAGTCCGGCTCTTGTTGAAACCCCTGCCTCAAAGCTAAAGTCCTCTTGCATAGGACTAATGAGTTCTTCAGTCCTTTTGGAGAGGACTTTAGCTATAAGCCCCGTGGAATTCATTCCCTGGCGGACTGAGGGGCGGACGGAAGGACTGGGCGGACTGACAGCTTAAGTTGACGCCAATGGGCAATGCCGTTTCCCTACTTATCTAGGAACAAATCAAAGCACTCTAATTTTAGACCATCAAACAGTAGTCAAAACTTGCTCTCTCAACTTCCCGATCAACTCATTCACCCCCCCCGCATTCAAACGGTAACTCAGAGGATGACCGATTAAATAAGCTGAACTTTCAAACAAAACATCAATTTCCACCAAACCATTTTCTCGCAAAGTTTTGCCAGTCGAAACCAAATCCACAATTGCCTCCGACATACCCGTAATCGGCCCTAACTCCACAGAACCGTAAAGCGGCACAATTTCCACCGGCAAATTCAAATTGTGAAAATATTCCCTTGCACAGTGTACGAACTTAGAAGCAACTCTCCCGTGAGGAGGCAAATCCACAGTTCGTCGATAAGAACTAGATTCCTTCACCGCCACAGACAGCCGACACTTGCCAAAATTTAAATCAATTAAATTGGCAACTTTCGGCTTTTTTTCCCGCAAAACATCATAGCCAGCAATCCCCAAATCCGCTTGACCGTATTCCACATAAACAGGTACGTCGTGCGTCCTTACTAGCAAAGCTTTGGCAGTGCCTGTTGGGTCATAAATTTGAAGTTGTCGGTTCGAGGAATCGAGAAAAGCACTGAAGTCTAATCCAACCGATTTAAACAGCCGAATGCTATCTCCTAACAATCCGCCTTTGGGAAGTGCAACAGTAATCATGTCAATTTTTAGAGGGTAAATTGCTCAATTTTGGAAGGGGCGATCGCGGTCTAAGCAGAAACAGCTTTTCCCAAACTCAGAATAACACATAGAGTTCATAGCGAAAAATAAATTTCGGGTATTGCTCGCTCCTTTATTTGAGGATATATTATATTTAGTAATTTTTTATTTCGTCACATTTTTCAAGGGCGGTCAGTATGGAAAATAATCAAGAGTTCGAGAGTCAAGAATTTGACGAAGAATTTCACAGTGTAGACCCGGATTCCCTGAAAATTACAGTAGATGAAATCCTCTCAGGCGGTGGTCTAGAGGCCGAGAAAATGGATTATACAGTAGCCGTACCTACCGCTAACCACGCCAGAATCCCCAGGGTCACAGGCTTATCCTCTCATGTGAAATCAAGCGTTTTCGATCGCGCCCCCCGATCGAAGTTTGCATAAAAACGCGGAACGCTGGGAGGCTGTTAATTTGACAACTCTGGGCCCTAGAAGGGCAGAGATTCTTGTATCATTCAGTCCACTTAGGATCGCGAATTAAATAACTTACAATTTTAATTGTTATTGTGGGATGGGCGTCCCGCCCGGCCGTTTTGGACGGGCGGGACGCCCATCCCACTTTCAAGAGTGGAAGTTATTTAATTCTCATTCCTTAATAAGTACAGCTTCCTGTACTTACCGCAAGATGGTTCTGTCCTCAAGCTTCCGACTCATTGCAGAGTCTTGTTCCCGTGTGCCCCACGGTACAATTCAAAACCCAAAATACTGGTTTCTAGGCGTACTTGTTGCTCGAAGTTTTTACCCGCGCCAGCTTTTCTGCGCTCAAGCCCATAACTTCAGTTTTCAAGGTGCGTTGCCTTCAGGCGACTGGGTTTTTAATGTGGTTGAATACCCTAGCCACATTACAATATTATCATGACCAAGAATAAAAAGTCGTCCTAGAAGGACGGGGCTTTAGACCCAATTTTTTGGTAAAATGCTTGCAGAGGCTGGTGCAGAAAACGGGCCGATCGCCCGATCGCCATTGTGTCTCACGGCTTTGTATATTCAACTCTAAAACTTAAAATTGCACGGACGATCGGAAATAGCTGACAGCTACATTATGACCAAATTGACTCTGGTAATCGGCAACAAAAATTATTCCTCTTGGTCGCTGCGCGCTTGGCTGGCGATGAAACAAGCTGGACTGGAATTTGCCGAGGTGAGAATCCCCTTAGACTGGCCGACAACCCATGAGGAAATTCGGCGCTATTCTCCTTCGGGAAAAGTGCCAGTTTTAATCGACGGCGACTTGAAAGTGTGGGAATCTTTAGCAATTTGCGAATACGTTGCAGAACGTTTTGCAAATGATTTGTGGCCGACAGATGTAGCCCAACGGGCGATCGCCCGTTCCATCTGCGCCGAAATGCACGCGGGTTTCCAAAATTTGCGCGACAATATGCCGATGGACTGCCGCAACCGCTATCCGGGAGAAGGGAGGACTCCCGGTGTAGAAGCAGAGATCGATCGCATCTTTGCCCTTTGGCGCGAATGCCGTCAAAAATTCGGAACAGGTGGCAATATGCTATTCGGAAAATTCACAATTGTTGACGCTATGTTTGCCCCCGTTGTGATGCGTTTTGTCACCTACGGAGTCAAATTAGATTCAGTAACAAAAGCTTATGCGGATGCGATTTTGGCCTTGCCTGCCATCCAGGAATGGGTAGCAGCAGCTTACAGCGAAACGGAAAGTATTCCACACATGAAAATCTAGGAAAAATCAGTTTACTTAAACTCAAATCTCAAATATGAAATCAGGATGCGGATTCTTTTAGTTGATGATGAAGTTGAGTTGACTGACCCTTTAAGTCGAGTTTTAACGCGCGAAGGTTATACAGTTGATGTGGCATTTGACGGGGCAAGTGGCATCAATTTAGCAATGCAGGGCAATTACGATTTGCTAATTTTGGATTGGATGCTACCGAGACAAACCGGACTGGCAATTTGCCAGAAGTTGCGATCGCAAGGACGGAATACGCCAGTGCTATTTCTCACCGCCAAAGATACCGTAGACGATCGCGTACAAGGACTCGACGCCGGTGCAGACGACTATTTAGTCAAACCTTTTGAACTGCGAGAATTGCTAGCCAGAGTCCGCGCCTTGCTGCGGCGGCCTCCTACTTTTGATGCCGAGGTTGCTGTCGGGCGGCTGCAAGTTGCAGATTTACAGCTAGACTACGACAATCAATTAGCTTATCGGGGCGATCGCACAATTGACTTATCAGAAAAAGAATGTCAGTTATTAGAATACTTAATGCGCCATACCGGTCAATTGCTAACACACGAACAAATCCACCAGTATTTGTGGAGTGAAGCAGAAAAACCCAGCAGCAATGTATTAGCCGCTCAAATTCGCCTGCTGCGCCGCAAAATAGAAGTTCCGGGCGAATCTGTCCTAATTCACACAGTCTATGGCAGAGGCTATCGCTTTGGAGAAGCCAATTAAAAATCATAGAAATTGTACAAAAATCATTTTTACTTCTTCCCTCTTCCCTCTTCCCTCGGACTGACATCCATTACATCCGTTACATCCGTTACATCCGTTACATCCGTTACATAATCCGTTGCCGAACTTCCTTTTTCCTGGGGCTATATTATCTATTATCGGGAAAGTGTGCACCCTAAACCAGCCTTTACGTATCTTGACAAACCAAAGTAATTACTGTCACCTCCGGGGGACAAAATAGTCTTCCCGGCGCATAAGTCCCCAAACCGCGATTCACGTACAGCAAATTACTCCCAACCTGATGCAAACCGCTAGCCCATTCCCAGTGAGTAACTACTCGATCCCAAGCCGACAGAAAAGGAATGAACTTTCGGATTCGTTTAGGAATAAAATAGCCAATTTTTCTGACCCAAGCGTACAAAGGGCCGATACCAGGAATAACGATTTGACCGCCGTGAGTGTGCCCAGAAAACTGCAAATCAATCCGCCAATTTTGCAGATTTTCAGCAGTATCAGGATTGTGAGACAAGACAATCCGAGGAATTGCGGGATTTATGGATGCCATTACAGGTTTAGGCGCAAAATCGCCCGACCAAAAATCTGCTAACCCAACTAAAGCCAATTCAGACCCCAAAGGATAGATTGCTTCGTTGTACAAAACCCGAATTCCGACGCTATTTAAAGCATTAGTAACCTCGGTTTTTGCCCTTGGCCAATAGTGGTCGTGATTGCCCAAAACCGCGTAAATTCCTACCCGACTTTGCAAGTTTTTCAATCGCTGCACTAAGCCGTAAATAGGTGCGGGATCGTAGCTAATAAAGTCACCAGTTAAAAAAATTAGATCGGGTTCAGCTTCATTTGCCGCAGCAATCGCCTCTTCTAGCAACCATTCCGACAGCCGCACCCCGTCATAGTGAAAGTCCGTAAGCTGTACAATTTTAGTACCGGATAGATTTGCTGGAAGATTGGCGATTGGTATTGTTAAATACTCTATTCGCAGTTTCCCAGTTAATAACCTGTGCATAAATCTAAAGTTTATTGATGACAGAGCGCTACCTCTAGCTTAGCAAATAAACAAGCAAGACTGCCAAACTAGATATTCTTCCCTTTTCCTTCTGTCCTCTGACTAATGACTACAGTCCGGGACGCAAAAAGTGGGATTACTCAATAAAAATGAAACAAAAATACCTAATCTTCAGTTAGGCTTTCTTGCAAAATTGTTTGGGTTTTACGCCCCCAACTACTACAGCATTTTTATAAAAAAATGACAAGCGAAATCCCCATCGCATCGGCTTACCACGCGGGGATTGCCCCTACCAAACACTATCTCATCACTAATGATTTATTACTAAGGATCGCGAATTAAATAACTTACAATTTTAATTGTTATTGTGGGATGGGCGTCCCGCCCGTCCACTCATGACGGGCGGGACGCCCATCCCACTTTCAAGAGTGGAAGTTATTTAATTCTCATTCCTAAGTAAATGGAAATAAACATGGCGTAGGGGAGGCAGAGTTTTGCATTAATAATAAACTGGTGGCTAGTATAGATCATTGCCTTACCCGCCCCTAATATTTTTTATTGTTTGTCGAGTCTGCCTACTTCTTAACTAATAACTTTTGACGAATGCCGCTTCTTCTCAATATATTGCTGGTGGTAATCCTCTGCCATATAAAATTCAGCAGCAGGTTTGATTTCGGTGGCAATATCTTTGTCGTATTTACCGGAAGTTTGCAATTTTTGTTTGGAGAGGCGAGCGGCTTTTTCTTGTTCGGAATTATGATAAAAGATCACAGACCTGTACTGTTCGCCTCTGTCGGGGCCTTGGCGATTGATTTGGGTAGGATCGTGACAGTTCCAGAATACATCTAGCAGTGCTTCGTAACTCACCTGCGATCGATCGTACTCTAGCAGCACTGCTTCAGCGTGACCAGTGACTCTGGCGCAAACATCCAGGTAGCAAGGATTCGGCCAGTGGCCTCCTGTGTAGCCCGCAGCAGTCGAGACGACACCCGCAACGGCGCGAAACTTGTGTTCAACTCCCCAAAAACAACCGGCGGCAAATGTGGCTTTTTCCATCGTGTTACTCATCGTATTGAGATAAAACTTGGCACTAAATTATGGTTGACATATTCCCATAAGTGTGCATTCCCAAACTAATCGCGGCTGTACGTAGTTTAACAAATATTGCCGCGCTTTTTCCAATGGCTCTAGGGGCGATCGACTAATTCCCCCTGCCAAAAATTGCTGCCAGTAACAGTGTTGTAAATAATCGATTAACCACAACTGAGATTCAGTATCTAAAGTTTTATCAATTTCCTTGGCCAATTCCAAAGCAGACCGCAGATTTTGAGGCAACTGCTTCACCTTTTGCAGCAAATCATCGGGTATTGATTGCAGTTGCTGCCAAATAGCAATTGCCTCCCCAGGACTGCCCTGAGCCATCCCCAGTACCTCGGGATGGGATAAAATCTCTGCGAATCCCGCTTGCTGCAAAACTTGTGCCATTGCTTCGGGATTCAGCCGAGAAAACGAAATTTTTTGACAACGCGAAATTAAAGTTGGCAGCAAAAGTTCCACTGTCGGAGAAATTAAAATTAGGGCTGCTTTTCCCGGTTCTTCCAATGTCTTCAATAAGCCGTTAGCGGCTCCCTCAGCCATTGTTTCTGCTTGTTCCAACACTACGACTGAACGTGCTGCTTCTAGCGGCGGTCTGCTGAGAAAATTACTGATTTCTCGAACTTGTTCTAAGCGAATTTGTGGTGGTGCTTTCCGCTTTAAACCTGCTTCCTCTGCTTCCTTTGGTGTAAGCCGTTTGCCTTGGTTCATGTAAGTTGGTTCTACCCAAAGTAAGTCTGGATGATTTCGCTGCTGCACGCGATTTTGCACGGAGGCTATGAGTCTGGTTTCGGGAATATTGGCTGAGAATAAAAGCTCGATGAAACACTGAGCGGCTAAACTTTTGCCGATGCCGTTAGAGCCGACAAATAAATAACCAGGAGCAATTCGGTTTCGCTCGACTGCTTGAGTTAGCAATTCTACTGCTCGCTCTTGTCCGATTAATGATGTAAAATAATTCATGTTTGCTCAGGAAGAAGGAAGTTCGGCAACGGATTATGTAACGGATGTAACTCACATCTTGCACCATTCTCAGGAACAGGCAAGATGCCTGTTCCACAAAGAGTGAATTTTCTTGTGGAACAGGCATCTTGCCTGTTCCTAAACAAGTAATTGAGAATGGTGCAAGATATCAGATGTAACGGATATCAGGATGAAGGATGAAGGAATAAAATCTAGGGCTTCAGCAATTAATAACATCTTAAGCGTCGGGGTGGTTGCTATAATACCAAAAGGTTATTGTGTTTTAACGGACTGCTCAATAATTGTTTTGAGTTAAGAATGTTAAATTGTAAGTTGCCGGAGCCGGACAGGGCATTGCCGTGTCTCTACACATTATCTAGCGCTCTTTTTCAGAATTGATATTATTTAAATATCCCCAAGCTTCTAACCTGCGAGTTACAATAGCTTGAATTTCCTGAGCGACTTCATATTCAGGCCGATCGGCATTTATCCGGACAATTCGAGATTTATTTTCCTCGGCTAACTCCGCAAAACCTTGCTGCACAAGGCGGTGAAACTTCAAATCAGCTTGCTCGATCCGATCGCACCCTCCGCGAGCCCTTACCCTCGCCAAACCCTCCTCCACATCAATATCCAGCCACAAAGTCAGATCGCTTTCCAAGCCGCCGGTGGCAATGTCATTCAACTGCTTAATTAAATTTAAATTAAGACCGCGGCCGTAGCCCTGATAAGCGATCGTAGAGTCAGTAAAGCGATCGCATAAAACAATCGTTCCCTTAGATAACTCGGGTTTGAGAAAAGTTTCGACGTGTTGAGCGCGATCGGCCGCGTACATGAGTAATTCTGCTCGATCGGATACAGATTCGCCCCCATCTTGTTTCAGCAGCAAATGTCGCAGTCCCCTTCCCAGCTCAGTACCCCCCGGTTCGCGAGTAGCCACCAAGCGGACTCTCAGAAAGCAACTTACTTGCAGGAACTGTATCAAGCGCTGCATTTGCGTAGTTTTACCCGCACCTTCAACCCCCTCAAACACGATAAGTTTGCCTTTCATTGCCCTAACTTTCCACCTGAATAAAATAAATCCATATTGTTCTGTGCATCTGTTCTAGGTTCGGTATGATAATAAAGTCTAAATGCCTCACGGCTGGAGTTGTCTATGGCTCGCTATACTGGTTTTTTTATCGTTGCCGTTCCGATCGACCGTCTCCGTCAATCCCTGATTGAAATTTTAGAGTCATGCAATCTTGATATTATCTACAATACAGGAGATTCCGTCATGGCTCGCGAGCTTCCCGGTCAAGTTTCGATTGCCAAACTTGTCACCGCAGAAGTCCTAATTGAGAAAAACACGGCCAGCGACTCAGAGGTTCGCATGAACTTCGTGATTAAAAACGAAGAACTGCCCCTGCAAACCAACAACCACTGCCGTCAAATGTTCGAGCTAGTGAGTCGTTCAATTATGAACAACAATAACTGGCGACTTTTGGAAAGTATGGCACTCTAGCCATCAGTCAGTCGAGTTTACATTTTAGATTTTAGAGTGACTCCACAGATAAATCTGGGGCCTCGAACTAACGTCGAAACTTCTTTGGTCTCGACTCCTGGTGTGGGGGGCTTGTATCCGTCTTGGTATGAGGCCATTAGTCATTAGTTTCTAGCTAATGACCGATGGCCTCCGACTTTTATATGCAATCCCTAAACTTAAGCTCGAAATCCCCGGCGCAAAAACAAAGAATTTGTCACCACGCTAACAGAACTAAACGCCATAAATGCTCCAGCCGCCGCAGGACTGAGTAGAATTCCGGTTGCAGGCAGCAAGATACCTGCGGCTACCGGAATTCCCAGAGTATTGTAACCAAAAGCCCAAAATAAATTTTGGCGAATCTTATTAAAAGTAGCGCGCCCCAGCTCGATCGACTCAACAACATCCATCAAAGCATTTCGCATCAACACAATTTGAGCAGTTTCAACTGCGACATCAGTGCCACAGTGCAAACCGATACCGACATCAGCTTGAGCCAAAGCCGGCGCGTCATTGATACCATCGCCCACCACAGCCACTTTACAGCCTTGGGCTTGCAAAGTCGCGATCGCCCTCGCCTTCCCCTCCGGCCGCACCCCGGCTAAAACATCAGCCGCCGTCAAATCTAGCTGCTGCGCCGTCGTCGCCGCCGCCGACGGCGTATCGCCCGTCAGCATCATCACCCGCAATCCCATGCCCCGCAAACGTTCCACCGCCGCCTTAGCATCCGGCCTCAGAGTATCTTTTAGCCCGATTACCCCCAGCAAAACGCCCCCAGAAGCCACGTAAACCGCCGTTTTGCCTTCCAAAGACCCCGACAATTCCGTCGCCACAGCGACCCCCTGCTCCTTCATCCACTCGGCATTCCCCGCGAACACCCGCCGGCCCTCCACCAAAGCCGAAACCCCCAAGCCCGGTTCCGTGCAGAAATCCTCAGCAGCTAGCAGCGGCAAACCTTGCTGTTGAGCTTCCAGCAAAATCGCTGCCGCGATGGGATGACAAGCGCCCCTTTCCACCGCCGCCGCAATTTGCAGCAGTTTTGAGTCAATTGTGGAACAGGCATCTTGCCTGTTGCCAGAAACCCCATCAATTGTGGAACAGGCATCTTGCCTGTTGCCAGAAACCCCATCAATTGTTGAACAGGCATCTTGCCTGTTGCCAGAAACTCCATCAATTGTGGAACAGGCATCTTGCCTGTTGCCAGAAACCCCATCAATTGTGGAACAAACATCTTGCCTGTTGCCAGAAACTCCATCAATTGTGGAACAAACATCTTGCCTGTTGCCAGAAACCCCATCAATTGTGGAACAGGCATCTTGCCTGTTGCCAACATTAATATCTGAGTTCAAATCCCACTCCGAATTCTGGAAAATCGGCAAATAATCTGTGAGTGTAAGATTCCCGGTTGTCAGAGTGCCAGTCTTGTCAAAAACCACCGTATCTAATTGATGCACCCGTTCTAAAACATCACCACCGCGAATTAAAAGTCCGCGCTCCGCCCCGATGCCAGAACCGACTAAAATTGCAGTTGGGGTAGCCAATCCCAAAGCGCAAGGACAAGCAATAACTAAAACTGCGATCGCCAATTTCAAACTTAAGAGCAAAGGCGATTGATAATGGATAATTGGCAATTCATTTCCCATATTCATTGCCCCGTGTCCCATATCCATTGCCCCGTGTCCTAAAAGCACAGAAGGCCAAATATGAGTGCCCGCAAAATACCAAAATAGGAAAGTTAAAACCGATATCGCCATTACCCCATACACAAAATATCCCGCGACAGTATCAGCTAAATTTTGAATCGGCGCTTTGCGAGTTTGGGCTGCCTGCACCAAAGCCACCATTTGAGCTACAGTTGTTTCCTTACCGGTGCGAGTTGCCCGCATCACAACTGCCCCGGATTTATTGATAGTTCCCGCCGCAACTGTATCTCCTGGTTGCTTCAAAACCGGCATTGATTCGCCAGTCAGCATCGACTCATCTATGGTTGTTTTGCCTTCGCAGACTTCACCATCTACCGGTATTTTTTCCCCTGGCAAAACTTGCAGCCATTCTCCGACTCGGACGCGATCGGCTGGAATTTCAATGTATTGTGGATCGTAGACATCTGATGTCAAGTTTAAAGGCAATTCTTCCGATCGCAAATCCAAACTCGAAAGTTTAAAATCAACTAAGCGGGCTTTCGCTGGTTGCAATGCGATTAAAGCTTGCAAAGCTGATGCAGCGCGCCGTCTGGCTTGCTGTTCGAGAGTTTTGCCCAACAAAATAAAGCCCAGCAGCATCACCGGTTCGTCAAAAAAGCACTCCCATCCCATCCGTGGAAACAGCAGCGCCGCGTTGCTAGCGGTGTAAGCTGTAACAGCGCCTAAAGCTACCAAAGTATTCATGTTCGGTGCATTTCGCCACAAACTGCGGCACCCATCAACGATAATCGGGCGGCCCGGTAGCAGCAAAGCGAGGGTGGCGAGTCCCCAGTGAAACCAAATATTGCTGAGAATTGGGGCTTTTGTGCCGAGTACGTGACCTAAACCGGATAGAATAATTAGGATAAGGGCGATCGTCAATTGCTTGATTTGCTGTCTAATTTCTTGTCGCCGTCGTTCAATTGTTGCCGCTTCTGCTTCCCGCTGATTTTCACCACAACGAGACTGAGAGGGAAATCCATTATCAGTCAACTTTTTCGCTAAAGCCTCTGCATCGACAGCCCCCGGTTGACACTCAACCGTCGCGACTTCTACGGCCAAGTTAACGCAAGCTGAAATGACGCCTGAATACTGCATGAGTTGGCGTTCCACAGCTTTAGCGCAGCCGGCACATTTCATCCCGCCGACATCGAAAGTAACAAGTTCAGGCGGTGATTCGTTAACTGGTAGGATTTCTGGTTGAATTTCGGGGATTGTTTTGGGGAAAAATTGCATGGTTTTTTTTGGTAGTGATTAGAATATTTCGCCACTTCTGAAAGGGTTTAATGCACTGTTTAGGAATGAGAATTAAATAACTTGCATTTTTTGTAGGTTGGGTTGAGGAACGAAACCCAACGCCACGCTTGATTGTTGGGCGGAGTGAAACGGAGGGTTCGTTCCACGGGCCAAACCTACGAAGTTATTTAATCCACGATCCTTAGACAAATGTCTACATTTTTATCATAGATAAATATTGTGGCATCTTCCAAAAGTGTTAGTTTTTTTTAATTCTTATTAATTCCATGCGGTTAAATCCGCAGTCCGGCAGCGGTTGAAACCAACGTCGGAATGCGAGTTTAATGCTAAGACACGGTTTGGACACGGCAGTGCCGTTTCCCTATTTGATATAATGAGCCAATTGCCTAAGCTGTTGCGCGTTTAAATTGCATATTCGGGACGGGCTAGAAGCCCATCCCACAATAATTTGAGTGATTTTTGACACACAATTTAAATGGAGAACAGCTTAGTTAGTATCCAGCTTTTATTTGACGAGTTTAGCTATGACAGAAACACCACAATTTTATATTGTCAAACGTCCTGCCGGTAATTGCGAAATTTTGCCGTTGGCTGCGCCCTCGCAGAGGATCGCGCAACTCGAAGAACAAAACCCCAGTATTATTGAAAAGTGGGGCCCTTACGATTCGCCCGAAGATGCCATCGCCCGCCGCATCGGATTAATTCGCGCCGGCAAATGCCAACCAACCTAATTTTAGATTTTAGATTTGAGATTTTAGATTGAAGATTGAAGATTGAAGATAAGAAGGACTAAAGTCCTCACTACAAACCTGGTTCGTAGTGAGGACTTTAGTCCTTCTTTACTGAAGTTTTTGTGACTAAAAACTACTTGGATTTAGCCGGTGCCGCACTCGGTTTTGCTTGCGCCGCATTCGGCTTAGCTGGCGCAGCATTCGGTTTCGCCTCCGCCTTATTGTTCCCTGTTTTACCAGTAACTTGCTTTGTCAAAACTTCCATAGCTTTCGCATATTGCGGATCGGCCGTCGTAGCAATTTTATCGCGATCGCGCCTCAATTCCTGTTTTTGAGCCTCGGTGAGTTCTACCTTAAAATCCGGTTCAATCCCGGCCTTGTTGATATCAGTGCCGTTGGGAGTAAAATACTTGGCAATTGTCACCGCCAAACCGGCACCATTTCCCACGCCGCGTACTGACTGAACTAAACCTTTACCAAAGGTCTTTGTTCCCACCAAAACCGCGCGTTTGTTGTCTTGCAAAGCACCGGATAGAATCTCGCTAGCACTTGCTGAACCGCCGTCTACCAGTATAACTAACGGTTTGTCTGTGATCGCTCCCTTATTTGCCGTTTGTTTATCAGCCTCACCGACTCGATCGACCGTCGAGACGATCGTACCTTCTTTGAGCCACATTCGAGCAATTTCTATACTTCCGTACAGCAACCCGCCGGGATTGGAACGCAAGTCTAAAATATAGCCCGTCACCTTTTTCTGTTCCAAATCCTTAATTGCCGATCGCATTTCCGATGCAGCATTCGCACTGAACTGATTTAAGCGAATATAGCCGACTTCTCCGATGGGAGTTTTCTGCACCGACTTCCGCACTGGATGAATTTCAATTTTAGCGCGTTTCAGTTTAAAGTCTAATTCCTTGTTTCCCCGCAAAATAGTCAGCGTCACCTCAGTATTCACCTGACCGCGAATCAAACTTACTGCTTGATTCGTATCCATGCCTTCTGTGCTCTTGCCGTCAATCTTAGTAATGATATCTTTTGCCAGAATACCAGCACTAAAAGCAGGGGTATCTTCGATCGGCGAAATCACCACCAACTTCTTAGTTTCCTCATCTTGAGTCAACTGAATCCCAACTCCTGTCAGTTCCCCAGAAGTTTCAACCTGCATATTTCTGAACTCTTGAGGGTCCATAAACCGCGTATAAGGATCATCCAGCTTCTTCAACATTTCCCGAATTGCTTTGTAAGCTTCGTCGTCGCTGGTATAAGTCCGGTTCAAATAATCATTTCGCACCGCTTTCCAGTCAACCTGGTTAAAAGTGCCATCTACATAACTTTTGTCAATAATTTGCCAAACTTCATCAACTAACTCTTTAGGGCTTCCCCGAAAAGAAGCCAGAGATTTAGAACTGCAACCAGTGTTCGCAAGAGTTACAGCAGTGAGTACCACTGCTGCTGCACTTAGAACAAGCCCTCGTTTTGTTATAACCATTTGTCTGACGCGCGGGACGAAAAGATTTCAGAATAATTACGCTCAATCTAACACAGGCAAGGCTCGGTCGTAGTTGGCGTACATATATTATTCAACTTTGCCGACTTCTGCGGTGTCAACTTAAGACTGAAACCCTCTATCTCTCTCGTTTGTATCGAAGCCTAGATCCCCCTAAATCCCCCTTAAGAAGGGGAGTAGGGGTTGACTTTGAGCGTTATTATCCCCCCCTTAACAAGGACTTTGAGCGCTCTTGTCCCCCCCTTACTAAGGGGGGCTAGGGGGGATCTCCGGGGCAAGAAAACACGTCCTAGGGTTCAACCCAGCGATCGTCCGATTTAATCAAATCAATCAATTCTGCCACGCCTCGGTCTTCCGGCACTTTCTTAATTTCTTCCCGGCCCCGGTACAGCGAAATATAACCCGGTTGCTTCCCGACGTAGCCGTAATCAGCATCAGCCATTTCTCCCGGCCCATTGACAATACAGCCCATTACTGCTATATCCAAACCGGTGAGATGCTTGGTGGCCTCTCTCACTTTGTGTAACACTTCCTCTAAATTAAACAAAGTGCGACCGCAGGAAGGACAAGCGACATACTCAACCATCGTTTTCCGCAGTCCCAAGGCTTGCAGAATGCTGTAGCAAACGGGAATCTCCTTTTCTGGGGCCTCTGTCAGCGAGACGCGGATGGTGTCGCCGATACCGTCAGTCAGCAGCGGTGCGAGGCCTGCGGTGGATTTGATGCGGCCGTATTCGCCGTCTCCTGCTTCCGTGACGCCCAAATGCAGCGGGTAATCCATGCCGAGTTCGTCCATCCGGTGCACCATCAAGCGGTAAGCAGCAACCATCACCGGCGCGCGGGAGGCTTTCAGGGAAATTACGATATTTCGGAAGTCGAGGGATTCGCAAATTTTGATGAATTCCAGGGCCGATTCCACCATCCCTTCGGGCGTGTCGCCGTAGGTAAAAAGCATCCGTTCGGCGAGGGAACCGTGATTAACGCCGATTCGCAAAGCTTTGCCTTGGTCACGCAGGGAAATCACCAGAGGTTCCAGGGTTTCGCGGATTTTTTCGCCAATTTCCGCAAATTCGGCGTCGGTGTATTCGGTTCTGTCGGCTTTCGGCTTCTCGAACACGTAAAGTCCGGGATTGATTCTCACTTTGTCTACGTGTTTGGCCACTTCCAGGGCAATTTTCATGCCGTTGTGGTGGACATCGGCGACGAGGGGCACGGGTTGGTAGGTGGCGTGCAGTTTTTGCTTGATTTCGGCTAAAGCTTTGGCGTGGGCCATGCTGGGCACGGTGACGCGGACGATTTCGCAGCCAATCTCGTGCAAGCGCCGAATTCCGGCGACTGAACCGTCGATGTCGAGGGTGTCTTCGTTAATCATCGACTGTACGACGACGGGGTAGCCGCCGCCGATGGTGATGCTACCGACTTTGACTGGCCGGGTTTTGCGGCGTTTGATGGTGGTGTCGAAGGTTGGTTCGGTGGTGAGGGTTTTAGTGGGGTTCGGCAGAGTTTGCATAACTGGTTGCTAGTGTTCTGTAATTAGAGTTTATAAAATTGTGTCTGCTGTTTTTTAGGTTTGCACAGAAAGGGTCTGTTTGGGCAATGAGGTTTTGGGATTTAGGATTCTTAATGAGATTGCTGCGAATTTGTCGATCGAATTATGTCGGAAAAGGGCGATCGAACTAAAAGCCAACCATCACCGGGAAGGCGAACTGAAGTTGGGCCCGTGGAACTAAACCGAACTTAGAAAATACAGTTAAAATACAGGCTAGGCCGAGATAAAAATTAATATTGGTTGGCGGTGAGGAGAATGGTTTGGACACCGGGGCAGCGGTTAAATGGCGATCGGTATATCATTGAAGGCAAGTTAGGTGAGGGCGGCTTTGGGGTCACGTACCTAGCGCAGAAGGCGCAAAACAGGCAGCGGGTTGTCATCAAAACGCTGAAAGATGAATTATTGAGAGATCCAAATTTTGCCCGGTATCGGGACAGATTCCGGGATGAGGCGGTAAAGCTATCTGTGTGCAGGCATCCCAATATTGTGCAAATAGACAACTATTTCGATCATGGTAATTTGCCTTGCATTGCGATGGAATATGTGGCAGGAGAAGATTTGTGGAAATGGGTGGAAAGGCGCGGTATTTTGTCAGAAACTGAAGCTTTAAACTACATCTGCCAAGCAGGAGAAGCCGTAATAGTAGTTCACGAAAAAGGTTTACTCCATAGGGATATCAAGCCACAAAACATTATGGTGCGTGACAATCAAGATGCAGTTTTGATTGATTTTGGTTTAGCGCGGGGTTTTATTCCAGATCGCACTCAACAAATGACTTTTGGGTTAACACATGGTTTTGCGCCTCCCGAACAGTACGGGGAAATGGGCAGATTTGCTGAGTACACAGATGTTTATGCTCTGGCGGCAACGCTATACTATCTGCTAACGAAAACACCACCAACTGCTGCATTTATGAGGGCTTTAAATCATCCTTTAAAGCCGCCGTTTCAGATTAATCCTAATATTAGCGATGCGGTGCATCAGGCAATTATGAAAGGGATGGAAATGGATGCGACAAAGCGCCCTCAGTCGGTGGAAAAATGGTTGGCTATGCTTCCACAAGCCACCATTGGCAATTGGGGACAAAGAGGGGGTGTTTCACCAACGATTCCTAGCCCGCAGCCACCGCCACCAATTCTACAATGGATAGGAACCCTTTGGCGCCCCAAACAAAATATTCCTAGCCCGCAGCCACAGCCACAACGTATAAATTTGATTTCAGCAAAAGGAGTCAATTATCGCAACCTCGATCGGCTGTTGGCTAGCGGAAAATGGCAAGAGGCGGATGGGGAAACGGCAATAAAAATGCTGGAAGTAGCGGGGAGAGCGGGGGATGGCTGGCTGAGGGCTGAAGATATCGATCGATTCCCCTGTGAAGACTTACGAACTATTGACCAACTTTGGGTAAAATACAGTAACGGACGTTTCGGCTTTTCGGTGCAGAAACGCATCTATCAAAGTCTGGGAGGAAGCAGAGAATACGATCGGGAAATTTGGGACGCTTTTGGCGATCGAATAGGTTGGCGTGTGAATAACAAATGGTTGTACTACAACGAATTAAAATTCAACACCAAAGCACATAGGGGGCACCTCCCAGTGGGGGCGAGATTGGGTGGGTTGGGAGTGTGTGGGGGGGGTGTGTGTGGAGGAGGGAATCTCTCTTCTCTCGCGTCGAGACTTGTAGAGTGTAACATCTAAGGGTTACAGAGTTTCGTGAAGATTTATAACAGAGGCTTTAACCACGAAACCGCGCCTGTTCTACGTTTCCGATACCTGGCACATTCGATTTACCAAATTACTAAAGAGTAGAAACTAGCTATTTTTTGATCGGCTGTAATAATAGCAGCTTGACTTCTTTTGGCAACTGCTACAACCACTCTATCTGCTGGATCTCGGTGTTCCCATTCTAATTTGACACTTTCTAGCCAAATGTCCTCATCAATTGGAACGATCCGAATAACATTAGACTTTTTTAAAGTAGCGATATAGTCATCAATACTTACTCCTAAATCTAACTTATGATTTTTGATCTTGATAGCTATTTCCCAGATGGCCGTTGATGGAACTAAACCATTTTTTTCTTGTTCCATCTGCTGACAAGCATCTTTTGCCGATTGAGAAAGTTTCTCTGGATCTAAACTCCACCAGATGAGAGCGCAGGTATCAAGGACAACTGTCATACTTCCTGCCATTCTTCAGTTGTTGGCGTAGTTAAATCTTCAAAATATTTTACTTTCCCCCGCATATCCTTAAATAATTCTTCAGTTGAAAGGGACTTTTCATACTGAGAAATTATCACAAGTGGTTTAGTCCCATCCATCACTAAAATTTCTTCGCCTTCAAGCTCGACAAGTCGCAAAAATTCTAGTATTTGAGCTGTTAATTGACTTTTGTCTATGGTTTTCATAGGACAATGATTGGTGTTGTGTTCAAACTACATTATATCTTAAGACGGTTCACTGAGCTAAGCCTGTCATTGCGCTACGGGAAAGTAATCGTCGAGAGTTTGCTCAGTTCTCAATTAGCTGAGGTGCGCGATCGAATAATTACTTTTTTAACTGAACAATATTGTGTTACAATAAATAAACCTGAGTGTTAACATCGCAAATGTATGACAGCCAAAATACACATCAGCAAATTAGGTAATTCCTTGGCTTTGCCAATACCAGACTACATAGTAAAGTTTCTCAACCTTAAAGCCGAAGATTCAGTAATTTGCAGCATAGAAAATGGGAAACTGGTCATAGAGCCTGTAAATAATAAAATATCAAAGTATACCCTAGATGAATTATTGGCAGACGAAATAGAATCTAGCGAAGAAGTCTCTTGGGGAAAACCAGAAGGAGAGGAAGTTTGGTAAACTATATCCCCGAACGAGGTCATTTTATTCGCCTCAATTTTGACCCTCAAGCAGGACACGAACAAATGGGGACTAGGCCTGCACTGGTGGTGAGTCAAACTAAATTTAACCGAAAAATGGGGTTTGTGTTTGTTTGTCCCATCAGCAACACACAACGCAAAAATCCGTTTTATGTTCCCATTCCAGAAGGTGAAGCGATAACAGGTGTAATTATGACGGATCAACTCCGTTCTTTAGATTATCGCGCAAGGCAGGCAAGTTTTCTTAGTGAATGTCGATCAGATATAGTTGAGGAAGTTTTGAGGCGAATTCAACCTATTTTGTTTGAGAATATGACTGTTAATGAATAGTTAATCAAAGTCAATCAAATGTTAGGTTAGTTAAATCTTCAAAATATTTTACTTTCCCCCGCATATCCTTAAAAAATTATTCAGTTTTTGAAGATTATAAGTTAAAAGAAGGATTCGGCGTTTTATTTCATCCGAACGTAGAGGAATTTTGATGAAAAACCTAACTCAATTAACCCAGCTTGAATTAGTGCTGCTGGAATTAGTAGCTAAAGGTCAAGGAAAGTGGAGTTGGTACGAACTCGCGAATGCACTTTCCCGTCGAGATGTACCGCGAGAACCTGACATGATGGTTGTCTTAAAAAAACTGGCTGCTGATGGCTTGGTTCAGCGATATAGAGAAACAGGTTCGCCTCGCGATAGATGGGAATTGACAACTGAGGGGACGATTTTGTTGACAGAAGCAACTGCTTCTGAACTGACTACTTTATGCAAATATGTTGAAGTTTAACTTAGAAACACAATTTGTAGTTTGCATTAACAATCAAGACTATCAAGCATCCTTGGAAGTGCGAAAAATCTACCGAATAATACCGGATAATCGCGCTGCGAAACATCAATTTATCCGAGTTATTGACGAATCCGGTGAAGATTATTTGTATCCAGTCGCATATTTCGTGCCGATTGAATTGCCGAAAGCCGTAGAAGCAGTATTTGCATAGATTGCACCCAGCGCTTGAAACCGATCGCGCACAAACAAAGTCTGCCTCCGCAGACAAGCGAAATCGAGGAGGCATTTAAGCCACATTCGATATCATAGCAAATCCTGCTTTAACATCGGGTTGATTCTTCAGTCCCCCTCTGCTAGGACTTCGTTTGACAAGAAACGATTTCAATCGCCGATCGCCTAAAATCAAAAATCAGCTACAATTAAAAATTAAAAAGCAATCAAAAAACATCGCCATGAGCGTAATTGCAGCCAAATGGACGATCGCCCAATACCACCAAATGATATCTGCAGGCATCTTGGAAAATCGGCGCGTAGAGTTGCTAAAAGGAGAAATTGTAGAAATGTCGCCGGAAGGAGAACCCCACGCCTATTTTAGCAGCGAAGCAGGAGCATATCTGATCCGGCTGTTAGGCGATCGCGCTACAATCCGATCGGCAAAACCAATTACCCTTCCTAACAACTCGGAACCAGAACCAGATATTGCGATCGTACAGCCCTTGGGCCGCACATACCTCGAACATCACCCCTATCCAGAAAACATTTTTTGGCTGATTGAATACTCTGATTCCACTCTCATCAAAGACTTGGAGACGAAAACGAAAATCTATGCTGAAGTCGGAATCCCCGAATACTGGGTAGTTAACCTCAAAAACAGACAGTTGGTCGTATTTCGAGACCCCCAAGACGGAGATTACGGTTCCAAATTCACGCTAACAGGTGGAACAGTTAACCCGATCGCATTTCCCGATGTAATTATATCCGTAAGTGCGATCGTCAGCAATTAAGGCAATTCTCCTATAATTTAAGGCAGGTTTCATAGAGGTAGAGCGAGATTTACCGTTGGCTGGGAGCGGGTTTATGAGATTATGGGTCAAAGGCACAGATTGTTTGTAAAACTCGCCCCTACGAGAATTCATCCCGCCGCCGACTCCAACCACGCCATCAAATCTTCTTGACTCCTAAAATCCAACAAAGCCTCTCCCAAATCATCTAACTGTTCCGCAGATAACCCCTGGATGCGAGTTTGAACTTCCTGTGTTACCTCACCCACCCGCCGCACTATCTGACGCATAATTAATCCTATTTCCCCCTCAATTTTACCCCTTTCGATTCCTTGTTCGATTCCCTGTTCGATTCCTTGTTGTATTCCCTGTTCAATCCCTTGTTGGAGACCAATTTCTATCCCTTTCATCACAGACCCGATTTGGTCTTGGATAAACATTTCTCGCTTGTCTACATCATTCAATTCGTCAAGTGTCAAATTTGCTCGGTTGGCAATTTCCAGCGCGGTATTAATCTCTTCAATAGACCCCAATGTATCTGGTACTGCTTCCAAAGAGGGCGCGTTTTTCATAAAGTAAATCCATTTTTCCGGCAGAGTTTCGAGTTCATTCAATTCTTTTTTGAATTTCGGTAACTCGACAAACACTAACTTTAACTCGCAGTTGGGATAGACGAATTTCTCTTCGGTTTCTGTGAATTCAAAGTTAGAGATTAGTTTTTCGGTGTTTTCAAATAAAATAAAGTCGGTGATGGTTAAAGCGATGACCGGGTTTAACTTTAAATAACCTTCTCCGGCTTTGAGTTGAGTAGAATAGGTTTTGGCTGCATTGTACACTACCCGTTTTTCAAAGGCGGCGACGTTGAGTACCTGCATTTCCACTATCACGGTTTTGTTCCCGGTAATCTTGGCTTTGACATCGAGGTAAGTGTCTTTCAATCCTGTAACGCTTCCTGCTGAATAAGGGTCAATTATTTCTAATTCTTGGATTGTTGGTTCTCCGTTATACAGCATTGCATTTAGGAAGCTGATTAAAATTTCTGGATGTTCGGAAGAAGCGAATATTTTTTTGAATGCAAAGTCTGTTTTGGGGCTGATGAAACGCATATTAGAGAAGGAAGAGGGAAGAGGGAAGAAGGAAGAAGGAAAATGCAATATTTTAGGGATTTTTAGGTTGGTAGTTGCGCTTTACCACCCTTAGCGCAACTACGAAGTTTTTCAATTATCAGCCTGTGGCTTCAGTAGTAGCTGCAGCGGACATCTCTAGCTTTCCAGTTATATCCATCGTCGCAAGCTTCAGCACTTCATTAAAAGCTAAACCCCGAATTTTGAGTTCCCACCGAATGCCTTTTGCTTTCATTCGCTTGGCTTTCCGCATATCGACATCAGCAGCTTTTTGATGCAAGAGCAAATATTTCATTGCTGCTGTAGCTTCTACTTTTGTGGGAAATGCAATATAGGTGAGAAATCCGCCGTCCCAGTGATTGGCGTTGCGGACGCTGCTGATAGTCGCAACTCTCGGACTAAAGCGGTTCCAGTAAAAGTCGCTGTAGCCGATCGACTGTGTATTAACTTGGAGTTTGTTTGCCATTTGACTTAACTCCTCTAACCTTGTGTGTGGGGTTAGCAGTATCAATTTGCTGCTGTTACTATTATAGCAAATTATTTAGAAATTGGTAACTGTTGGCTGTTGGCTGTTGGCTGATGCCTAAAACCTCAATTCATATTCAGCAGTGACACGGTTATCTCCTTGAAAATTACTGGAACTTCTGAGTAAAAGTTTATCGCTCAATCGATAACGCACAGTAAATTCAGTCGGTTGATTTGCTGACAAAACTCGAATGATTGATGCTGAAATATTGCGCGTGATGTCAAACCCAACTTCTAAACCTAAACCGAGAGAACCCGCACCTGAACTGGAACTAGCACTTTGTGCTTCGTTGCCTCTAATTCGAGTGGGAAATAAGCGAAATTCGCTCAATCCTGTGGCGTTTGTAACCGCAGATTGAAGGTTGTTCAATAAACCCGCACCGGCTAAATTTGCGATCGCCAGTGTACTGTCTCCCTGTCCCAAAGTCTCCACGAAACTGCCGCCTAATAGCGCTACAATCTCTATTTCCGATCGACTCGGAGAACTCCTCAACTCCAGATTTTCCCCCAACTGAGAAGCCCTTCCCTGCACTAACGCTTGAACGCGGACACTCCGCACGCTGCCGAAAGTTGTCGGTTCGTCTGCTATTTCAGAGGCTACAGATGTGCCGGGAGTGCGGAACCGCGTTACTTCCTGCACCGAAGTTGCTAATCTCACATCCAGCGTCGGATCGAGTCCTTGTGTTGGTACAAAGGTAGCAGTCTGCGGGTATCCTCGATCGAGTCTAAACTGCGTTGTAAACAAATTCACAGACCCGGAAGTCAACCGAATCGTACCCTCCGGGCGAAGGTCATCTAAAGTTCCATTCACCGTCAAGCCCCCAGTCGCCTGAAAACTCAATATCGGCGCACTCGTTACCCGAATTCCCCGGCCCAAATTCAGCCGCAAATCGTTCAATCCAACTTCAAAGGAAGGGGAAGTCGGAGTCGCAGGAGAAGCAGAAACTTCAGTTGTAGGGGAATCAGAAACCTCAGTCGCAGGAGAAGCAGAAGATGTCGAATCAGAATCAGAAGCAGAAGAGGAAGAAGCTAACTGAGTTGTGCCACCGCCGGGACTTCGGAGAAATACTTCGCCGTCATACAGTTCAATATTACCGCTCAACTGCGGACGCCTAGCCGTGCCCCTTGCCTGCACTTGACCGACTACGCCGCCGCTGTACAATCCTCTGAGGTTCACTGCCAACTTGTCTAAATTTACAGCCAAAGGATTATCCGCATCGACATCGCCCTCCGCAAAAGGCACAGACAGCGGAATCACGCCAGCGGCGACAACTTCTCCCTGACTCAACTGTCCCCGAATTCCCTCTACCCGAATACGATCGCCCTCAAAGCGCACCGTCCCAGTCAGCCCTGTCAGCGGTTCTGGGAAGGCTTGCGCGCGGACGGTTGCATTTTCAAAATTCGCAATTCCTTGCGCTACAGGGTCTTCCAGCGTTCCTCCCACGCGAATTTGCACCTGTCCCTTGCCGCTGACCCACGCAACTTGCGGAGTCAATACATTAATAATTGCTAAACCTTCATTTTGCAAATTCGCCCTCAAATCAATTTGATTGCTATCAGCTTTCACCGCTGCAAACGGCAACTCAAAAGGCAAACTTCCCTGCACTTCAATCGGTTCGGTTTGAGTTACCAAAGCGCTGCCGCCAAAATTCAGGCGGGCGTTGCTATAACTGAAACTGCCGTCGGCTTGTTTAATCGGTTCTCCGTTTAGCGTACCCTCAACCAAACTCAATTCTCCGGTGGCTTGCGGATTTTCCAAACTGCCGGCCAAATTCGCCCGCAAATTCAAATTTCCTGTGACATCCACAAAAGGCAATTCCACCAGTTTTGCTAACTCTTCGACGGGCACATTTTCTACCCGCAACTGCCCGGATTGAGCTTTTTGCCCGAGTTGTCCCGAAAAGCCGATCGCACTTTTGCCCGATCGAATTTCCAGAGGCAAAACAGTTAAGATTCCGTCCTGAAAACTGCCTTCAAGGCTGAACGTTTCAGCGACATATTCTCCCCACTGCCAGTTATCACCTTTGACGTTAAATTGAGCTTGCACACCAGTTTGCAAAGAACCGGCGACAGCAATTTCCGCCCCAAAAGTGCCTTGCAATTGGGATAAGGGAGGCAATTTTTCTGATGCTTCCACGGCTTGTTGCTGCTGCAAAAGTATTTCAATTTCTGCCAAACGGCGCAACTGTTCGATTAGCGGGGATTCTGGTTCTCCCACTGCCACAGTTTGCACGTCGCCACTGTCACCGTAAACGGGAGGTTTTAGGCCTCTCGCCAAGTCGCCTAAATTGAAATATTGCAAAGCGGTTAAAACCTGCTGCAAATTGCCTTGCTGGACGTTAACTTTCCCAGCAAATTGCGGGTTTGGCCCTGTTTGAACATTGCCGGAAATTAAGTATTGACCGCTGCCTTGGCGGAATATGCCGTTTGTGAGAGTGGCGCTGCCGTTAGCGTAGCTGAATTCGCCTTGGAAACTGTCACCTTTAATGTAGCCGATCGCCGGTTGGGCGATCGCAATTTGTCCGCTTGCTTGCAAAGTCGCCGGATTTAACGGCATCTTCCAACCGGGCACATTCACTTGTCCCGAAACCGTACCAGTTATCGGCCCCAAACCCGCCTCTTTCCCCGGTGATAGATTCAAAGCAGCGAGGGGAAAATCGCTTAAATTAACTCGCAAAGTTTCTCCCTCGGTTTGGCCCCTAGCCACAGATTCCCCGCGTTGAATTAAGAAAGATGTCGGCAGAAAAGATTGATTTAAAGCTACTTCAATTTTGTCGCTGGCGCCGGCCAAACGCAAATCTACACTTTTCCCAGCATCCGCATTCACAGTCCCCGCCAGTACCGGATCAAAAGCGATTTGATTTACTGCTAAATCCCGCACTTCCACGTCGCCAACTAAGCTGAGGGCGCTGAGGGTGCCGCTGAGGCTGCCGGTAAAATCTACATTGCCGCGCAGGGGAAGATTATTCTCTGAAGGATTTTTGAGACCAATTGGTCTCAAAAATGCTAGTTGTTCTGCTGGTAAAGCTTCCAGATTAAAGTTGGCGAGTTTTACATCCAAATCTAAGTTGGAAATTGAGGGTACTCCTTTACCTTCGAGTTCGACGTTAACAAAGCCGTTTGCTGTCAAACCGGGAGTTGTGGCGTTCTCAATTTCCACCCGTTGGCCGTCCCAATTAAATACTGCCTCAAAAGGTTGTTTCAAAAACGGCAATTCCGAGATGCGGAAACTGCCGCCGGCGCGAACATTTTGTAGGGGCGGTGCCCCCGTGCCCGCCCCAATCGGCCCGGATAAATTGATATTGCCGTTAAACAGTCCTGCAAGCTGGGGGAGATTTTGGGCACCGGAGACTACACCTCCGGTTTGCAAGCTTTGTCGCTGCGACTCAAAGGCTTGCTGGAAGCGACTTAGAGCAATTTGCTCGCCCTGGATTGACGCGCGCCAATTCCCCGATTCAGCGCGGCCTTTAGCATTGACAATTCCTCCGCCGTTGGCGAGTCGAATTTGTCCGTCGCCGTTGGCGGTGATGCCGTTGGCAGTTAGATTATCTACTGTTCCCAAAATGCGGACTTGGCCGTCGAGGGTTCCGTTAATTTCTGGCGGTAAATCCGCTGTCAGCAAACCTGTTTGTTTGAGGGTTTGTTCTAAATTACTGACGGCAATTCCGTTCGTTTCCAGCAATGCTTGCAAGTTGCCGTTTTCTAATTTGGCCGTAGTATCGATCGCCCCGAGTCGATCGACCAAAATCACTCCTTCTCCGCTAGCACTAATTCCCTTGGCTGTCAAGTTATCCAAACTACCCGCTGCTTGGAATTCGCCGTTAACTCTGCCGTCAATCGATTTTAGATTTTGGATTTTGGATTTTAGATTGTTGATGTTGGCAGTTTGCTGACTTCCGGGATTAAATGCTGAAGCTACATCTAAAATAGGTATTCCCAAATCTAGTGCTAAGCGGCTGAGAATAACTCGATCGGCATCGGCGAAAGCTTGCCAGCGTCTGTCTTCTAATTTACCTCTAAAAGCAAGAGTACCGTCGGCAATATTGAGTTGGCCGCTGCTGTTGACAGAAATATCGGCGGCGGTTGAATTATCAAGATTGCCGCTGGCTTGAATTTGATTGGATATTTGTCCGTCAATCGATTTTAGATTTTGGATTTTGGATTTTAGATTGTTGAGGTTGGCGACTGTTTGGGGATTGTCAGCAGTGAAAGCTAAGCCAACATCTAACAGCGGCAATCCTAAATCTACCAAGCGGCTGATGGAAGTGCGATCGGTTTCTGCTGTTCCCTGCCAATTTCCCTCTGCCAATTCTCCTTTAAAATTAACATCACTGTCGGCAAGATTGAGTCTGCCACTGCCGCTGGCATTGATGCTGCTAGCAGTCAAATTGTCAAGACTTCCCGATGCTGTAAATTGACTCGATAGCAGTCCGTCGATCGATTTTAGATTTTGGATTTTAGATTTTAGATTGTTGAGATTGGCAGATTGCTGATTTTCGGGATTGAATGCTGAAGCCACATCTAAAATCGGCAGTGTCAAATCTACCAAGCGGTTGATGGAAGTGCGATCGGTTTGTGCTGTTGCTTGCCAGTTTCCCGCTACTAATTCTCCTTGTAAATTGACATTGCTGTCGGCAAAATTGAGTCTACCGTTGGCATTAACATTGATTCCGCCGGCAGTCAAATTGTCAACATTGCCCGCGATTTGAAATTCACCTGCTAGCTGCCCGCCTAACGATTTTAGATTTTCGACTTTGGATTTTAGATTGTCTAGATTTGCGGTCGTTTCCCGTGCTAAAAACGGCAAGCCAATATCAATTAATTGATTGACAGCAACTTTTTCAGTGTTGCCAAAAACTTGCCACCTTCCCGATTCTAGTTCGGCATCAACATCAACAATACTGTCAGCAATATTCAGCCTTCCTTTGCCCATCGCAGCGATCGCATTTAAACTCAAATCGTCCAGAGTTCCCGCAGCTTCGGCGGTTCCGCTGAACAAACCGGCTAGTTCAGGAGGCAAATTAAGGTCTGGCAGGACTTGCTGCAAACTGTTGAGATCCACGCCATTGCCCTCGATCAAAGCTTGCCATTGACGGTCTTTTAGCGCAGCATCCACATTAACAGAAGCGTCGCCAATTTTCACAACCGTATTTTGCAAATCCGCCGAATTTCCTCCAGCTCGAATGGAGCCCGCTGCGGGGAAAGTCCCTTGCGGTGCTTGCCATTGAACTCTAGCTTGAATGTTGTCTAACGGGCCGAAAATTTGAGCTTTTGCGGACACACTGCCAATGTTAACAGTAGCAGGAAGCGGGAGATCGTAAATTTGGGCGAGATTATCTGCCGGCACGTTTTCAGCTTGGAAGTCAAACACCAAACCCGATCGCGAATTCTCACTTCCCAACCTGATATCAACTTCACCTTTCCCGCCAATTTTACCACCCGCCGCCGGCACTACCAACATATCGCTCAAAGTCAAAGCTAAAGAGGAAAACGGGGGAATAGAAGATTGAGAATTGGGAGTTGGGGTTTGAGCCATTCTCCCCCGTTCCAATTTGAAATTAGTGCTAATATTGTTTAATTGCAGTCGATCGACTGTAGCGGGTTTTGTCGAGGCGATCGTACCAGTCAGCACCGGCATTGCAACTGTTCCAGTCAGCTTGGCATCCGCCTTCACTTCCCCCGCCACAGCCACGGGTAATACTACTTTCTTCCCTAACTCTGTTTCCACCGCACTGACAACACTTGCCAAAGCGACTGGTTGCACGTTCGTTGTCAGATTGAAGCTAGCTTGTTGGAGATTAAAATTAGTTCCTGTTGCAACTGTTCCTGCTATTCTCAGCGGAATTAAACCGTAATTAGCCGCCAGACTATCGACAATAAAATTAGTTCCCTGAAACCGCAACTGACCGCTGCTATTTTGTATAATTTGTTTTAAGGGAGAAATACTCGCTTGCACTCCTCCAAAACTAGCCGTTCCGGTAATTCCCGATACTTTATTGTCTCGCAATTGCACGGTCAAATTGCCGTTAGCCAGACCTTTTTGTAAATAAATACCGGGAAATTTCAGCAAGCGATCGAGGTCGGGCAAAGGCAAATTTTGACCTTGCAACTGCAGGTTAGTTTGAGCAGCAGGTAACAGAGAATCTGCTTTTACTATAAAATTATCGCTATTAGTAAACTGACCGTTTAGTTCGTAGAGAATGCGCTGATTTTGGTCGCGAAATAGAGCACTGCCATTTTTCAAATTCACAGAAATAGGAGCCGAAGTTTTCTGTCCAACTGCGGGACTCGGCACCAAAACTGCGGCGGCATTTTCAGCTCGAATTGCCTCAAGTTCAGTTTTAAATAAACCCGGAGATTTCCGCTCGGCAGTGGGAAGATTAACCCAGCGGCCTTGAGCATCCTGTTCGATATAAGCGTTGGGTTTAACTAAAGTAATATCTAATTTGAGAGTGCGGTTGAACAGCAGCGGCCAAATTGAAAATTGCACTTCCACTGCTTCTGTAGAAGCGTAATCGGGATCTGTAGGAGTTGCAGGTAAAGTCGATCGGCCAAACCGCAAACTTCTCAGAGAAAATCTCTCCAAACGTCCGAGTTGCACAGGCCGCTTCAGCAACTGACTGACTTCAGTTTCCACCAAAGGAGCTAACTTTTCCCGCACCCACGCCTGTGCTACGGCAACCCCAACCAAGCCGAGAATGGTCAATCCCGTACCGCTAAGCAGCAGCAGACGCCACCAGCGGCGGTGGGGACGGGGTGCGAGTTGATTTTTGTTATCGTCGGAGTTAGTCATGGGTGTTTCTCAGAAATCAGAGAATTCAGGAATTAAGGGAATCAGCCGATTTTAGACAGGTATAATTTCTGCGATCCGCCTGGGTGGCTTCTGCCTTTGGTAGACTCACAAGTGAGGTAGGAAGTGCCGATCGGGCGTTAGCGTTGCCCGCCCCTACGGGGGCTACGCCAACGCACAGGATCGAATTTCAAGATTCACGCCCCCCACTGCGGGGCAGAGTCCAAGAACCTTTACCAAACTTAATCAAAACACGCAACAAGACCTAATACCAAGTCCTCCAACTCCCCTAAATCCTCTCGATCCCCGCGCGTGCAAGATCAGGGGTCAAATCTAAAATCTAAAATCTAAAATCTAAAATCTAAAATCTAAAATCGCCCGATCGCTCCTAAGATAAAAAAACGGTGGTTAAGAAGGTCTTTAAAACTTATGCGAGTGTTCGTCTTACTCTTCAATGCCCGCACCGAGAACGAGGGAATTCATACCATTCAACTCGGCGATCGCAATAAAGTTCTGATGTTTGAGTCAGAAGACGACGCCACCCGCTTTGGCGTGATGTTGGAAGCTCAGGATTTCCCCGAGCCCACTGTCGAGGCGATCGACGATGAGGAAATTAAGGAGTTCTGTAACAGTGTTGATTATGATTGGGAACTGATACCGGCGGGGGCGCTGGAGATTCCGCCAGAAAACAATGTAACACAGACTCAGTGGCAGCCGGAGTCCGAACCCGATTCCGATCCGGATTCTGAGGTTTCCCAAAACGAACTGGATTCTATTCGCCGCCGACTCGAAGGACTTTTGTAATAGCCATTAGTCATTAGTCAGCAGTTATTGGTAATGGGTAATGGGTAATTGCCTCTCTGTCGGAAGTAGATTTAGCCGATCGCCCGCAAGCGCAAATTTCGAGCTTTTGAGTCACGACTTCACCAAGCTAACCAGCGGGCCGGCAATGCGTACCCTATTGTGTACACCTAATGACTGTTGACTGTTGACTAATGACCAATGACTAATGACCAATGACTAATGACTAATAAAAAAACATGAAGAATTTGGAAGAACGGGGCCATCTGCTGACTGAACAGGTGAATACCAACAGCGAGAATTTAGACCAACTCAGTTCGATCGAATTAGTGGACTTGTTCAACCGGGAAGACGCCCAAACCTTAAGCGCGATCGCCCGTGCCCGCGAAGAGTTAGCCCAAGCGATCGACATTGCAGCCGAGTCTCTGCGTCAAGGAGGCCGCCTGTTTTACGTCGGTGCGGGTACTTCCGGGCGTTTGGGGGTGCTGGATGCCGCCGAGTGTCCCCCCACCTTCTGCACGCCGCCAGAACTCGTACAGGGCATAATTGCCGGGGGTGCGGGGGCTTTGGTGCGGAGTTCGGAGGATTTGGAGGATCGGGCTGAGGATGGGGCTGAGGCGATCGCCCACCGTCAAATTACCAACTTAGATGTGGTTGTCGGGATTACGGCTGGGGGTACGACGCCGTTTGTGGCGGGCGCTTTGCAGGCGGCGCGCCAGCGGGGGGCGAAGACTGTGTTTATGGCTTGCGTACCCGTCGAACAAGTGAATTTTGAGGCTGATGTTGATATTCGGTTGTTGGTTGGCCCGGAGGTAGTGGCGGGTTCGACGCGCTTGAAAGCCGGTACAGTCACAAAAATGGCTTTAAATATCATTTCGACTGGGGTAATGGTGAAGCTGGGGAAGGTTTACGGCAATCGGATGGTTGACGTGGCGGTTACTAATAAGAAATTGCGCGATCGGGCTGTGCGGATGTTGCAGGATTTGACTGATTTGAACCGGGATGAGGCGGGTTTTTTGCTCGAAAAAAGCGGCAAGTCGGTTAAGTTAGCTTTGATGATGCACTGGACTAATTTGGAGAAGGAAGAGTGCGATCGAATTTTGGGCGAGTTTCAAGGCAATTTGCGATCGGCTGTGGCATCAATTAGTCAGTAGTCAGTAGTCAGCAGTCAGCAGTCAGCAGTCATTAGTCATTAGTCATTAACAACTGCCAACTGTCAACTGTCAACCGTCAACTGTCATTTGCGATATCGATGCAAAAAATTGTGAAATCTCTTCAGTGGATCTGATGTGATAAACACTTTTGGTATTTTGAGCGCGATCGACATACTCGCGATATCTGGGAGTCAAATACTTGTGACACAACCAAAGAACGCGGTAACTATTAATTGAACTCTTCAAGATCGGACTCTTTTGGGGCCAGCCTTCTGGCGGTATAAACTTACCTGTAATCAGCCGTTTAGTCACCCACCAGAAATGCACGTATAGGGGCAGATCGACAAAAACCAGAGTATCTGCCTCGTTGAGTCGAACCCAGACGGTTTCCATGCAACCAAAACCGTCTATAATCCATCGGTCAGTAGGCAAAATTTTCTCATGGGTACGCTTATATTCTTCATTTGGAACCTCAGCGCCCCCAGATTGATATTTAATCTTATCCAAGGCGTAAAGTGGCAAACCAGTGATTTCTGATAATCTCTTGCTGAGAGTTGATTTACCGCCTCCAGCGTTGCCAAACACGGCTACTTTTTTCATACAAAATCCTCTTAGTAATCATGCAGTTTGTAGCAAGATTTTGGAGAATTGCTATAACAACTGAAGTAGTAGGGTGCGTCAGCTTCGACAATCTGGGCTACCCATCCAATCCCTACCAACTGACGCACCTTACAAGCTGCATAAGTGAAATTTTACACTACCGATTCCCCGTTACCCATTCACAAAAACGATCGCCGTAAGCTGACTTTCACTTACACCCTGCACGATTCCCAAATAATTACTACCAGACTTAATCGCCGTAGAAGCGACGCTTGCGCCTCCATCCAACTGCAAACTCACAGCTTCAAAAGTCAAGTTTGCAAACCCGATACCGTCAGTCAAACCAATTTTATCCCCAGCCCCCAAATCGACAATTACATCGGCACTAATTAAAGTAGCCGAAGCAGACAAACCTCCTGCCAAGATAAACGTATCATTTCCGTCGCCGCCCGTCAGAATATCTTGCCCGCGATCGCCCGCCAACAAATCAGATCCGTTACCGCCAATCAAGACATCATCTTCTTTGCCGCCGCGAATAGTATCGTTACCGTCAGATCCGATTAGTCGATCGTTATCGTTGTTGCCGCTGATAAAATCATTACCAACACCGCCATCAATTACATCAGATTCTTTGCCACCCGATAAGCTGTCATTGCCACCTGCGCCATTAATTGTATCCGCACCTTGCATTCCATTAATGCTATCAGCACCTTCTCCCCCCGTGATATTGTCTTTGCCGGAAAGGGCAAAAATTGGCAATCCCGCAGCATTTGTCGGTATTTGAGTATCGGCACTATCTGAGAGGAAATAATTGCCGTCGCTGGCTGTATTTTTGGGTGATTGTGTCGGGCTGCCGTCCCCTGTAGCATTGGGTATTGGCGAAGTAATAGATATAGTGTTTGGTGTGGGAGTTGGTGTGGGAGTTGGTGTCGGTGTCGGTGTCGGTGTCGGTGCGGGATTGACACTACCGTCAAGAGAAGTCGCAAAAACTTGCGTCCAATAGTGATTGAAATTTTCTGTGCCTGTATCGTCGGCTAAGAAATAGTAACCAATCCCAATTTCTTTGAGATTGGGGTTAAGAATATTAGCCCGGTGGCCACTGCTGTTCATCCAAGATGATACAACTTGTTCGGGTGTAGAAGAACCCGCAGCGATGTTTTCTGCTGCTGCTGAGAATTGATAGCCCGTTGTAGTAATGCGACTGGTGAATGACGAACCATCTTTGCCTGTATGCGAAAAGAAGTCTTGCAGTGCCATGTTTTGGCTGTGATTTTCCGCAGCATTTAGTAACTGAGTATTTAAGGTTAGCGCGGACAAATTTAATTTGCTGCGTTCAATGTTGGTAAGTTCTAAAACTCTATAAATAAAGTTTTGATTGGTGGTTGAAGTTGGTGCGAGTTGAGAGGCAGAGCGCTCTCCTGTTAAAATGTCCGAGGACTGAGAACCTGAATTTTGTAGTTGTTCAAGCATGGGGATGATCAATAGTTTTAAGACTTGGCTTTGCTGGTAGATGGCTTACCGTCTTAACGATAGTTTCCCCGATCGCTAGCTGGCTGGACACAATTCAATAATTGTATTAATTCCTGCCGCTGCTTTATCTATTTTGATTATAGCTGTTCTCAAAGTGGGGATGTCAAGAGGCTGGCTATGATTGGAAAATGGAAGAGTACGCTCGAATTTAAGGAGAGTTTCAAAGGAATGTGCGATCGCCCGTGGCATCAATACAATTTTAGATTTGAGATTTTAGATTTGAGATTTTTCCTGATTAGTATGGTTTACGCTACGCACCCAGCCCGCTGGCGGCTGGCTAGAAACCCGGTTTCTACGAGTTTTGCAGAGAGGAACGACAAATATAGGAAGAAACCGGGTTTCTGAATTCTGTGTGCGATCGCGAACAGAGTTTTTAGTAGAATCTTCACAAAAAATTCTAAATTAATTCAAAATTCACAACCGCGCAGGCTTGTTCGCGAACGAAAGCAATCTCAAGATTTCAAACTATTTTCTTGTCCGGCTTTAGCCTCCTGAGCAACTTGCTCAACCTCATCTTTGGCGAGAATTTCCAAAGCTGTCTGTGCTTCTGCACCGCCCAACCGCCCCAAAGCTTGAGCTACTCTGTAACGGATCTGCCAATCTGCATTGGAAGCGTAGGGAAGCAGCAGCGGCAGCGCCCGTTTATCTCCCAATTCACCTAATGCGCTGATGGCAATGGTTTGGATCAATTCGTTTTCAGAATTCAGGGCATTTTCTAACATCGGAAAGGCTTTTGGATCTCCCATTTCTCCCAAAGCCGCGACGATGCTCAGTTGCACCAGCCATTCAGAGGTACTGCTATAAACTTGCTGCAAATCTTCTAAAGCATCGGTTAATTTCAATGCGCCCAAAGCATCGGCTGCTGCTGCTTGCACGTCGGGTTCGGGGTCGTTGTTCAGGCTGTTTCGCAGTACCTCTAAAGCGTTCGGCAGATTCTCCGTGCCGAGGGTTGATAATTGGCTGACTGCTGCGTAGCGAACCCGGACGTTTTTGTCGCCGATCGCAATTTGAATTAGTTTATAGGCGCTCGCGGGTTCTAGTTGTCGCAGTTGGTTGACTGCTCGCAGTCTTTCGCCAAAATCCTCGGAATTCAGCAATTGTTCGACAGACTCAGGGGTAATGCTCATCGGATTTGAGATTTTAGATTTTAGATTTTAGATTTGGTAATTGGTAATTGCCAAAAGCAAGCGAGATTTAAGGAGTGATCGACTCATTTTCTGATACACTCCTGGAACTGCAACAGTTAATTTAAGATTCGGCAGCCATCGAGCGAATAATATCTCCCCTAGTGAGGATGCCGATTACTTTGCCCGCAGTATCAAGCACCGGCAATCGGTGGATGCTGCGATCGTGCATCAGTTTGGCAGCTTCTTGGACAGATTGATCTGGCCCGATGGTAACGGGTTCTTTACTCATCGCTTCTCCTACTGTTTGTCCTAAAGCCTTGTGGAGTTCTCGCTCGTAACGAGATGGATTTTCCAAATAAATCACGCTATCGAGCACCATGATATAAGCGGGCGGAGTTACGCCGGTTTCCCGCCACATCAAGTCGGTTTCGGAGATGACTCCTACCAACAAGTCATTCTCATCTACGACGGGAAGACCGCTAATGCGTCGATCGGCTAAAATTTTAATCGCTTCGTTCAAGGGCATTTCGGGTCGCGCCAAAATCGGGTCGCGGCTCATTACATCGGCTACTGTTTTTGGCATGATTAGGGGTTGATTGAGTTGTTGCTCTAAATCGATCATATAGGGAAAGGGCGGCACAGACTGAAGAAAGGCAGCTCTGCTGAAGGGATTCGTTAGAAAGTAGAAGGAAGGAAAAAGCTTGAATGCCATAATTTTGCTGTTTTTTTCGATCGCACTATAAAATTCTGCCCTTTGCCGGACTCCGGCGAGCGATCGGTCTGACCAAAATTAATGGGATTCAAGCCCCGTCCTTCTAGGACGGCTTTTTCTTGGTTTTCAAATTCCTAATTAACTCTCTAAGAACATCAGACTTAGTTCTGCCAACCGCCACACAATATTTTTCAAGTATCTCTAATTCAAAGTCTTCGAGCCTAAAATCTAATCGTTTTTTCATGAGTTTGTACGGATATATGGTGTACAATACTAGCATGAAATCACGCTACCAGTACCGAATTTATCCATCCGAGCAACAACGCAAAGACCTGGCAAGGCTATGAAGGTTGTGTGAGAGTCGTATGGAACGACGCTCTGGCACTGTGTAAGAAATCGGAGAAACTACCTAGCAATGGAGATTTGCAAAAAATATGCATTACTCAAGCCAAAAAGACCCAAGAGCGTGAGTGGTTGAGCGAGGTTTCTAATATCCCATTACAGCAATCTATTGCTGATTTAGGTGTAGCTTGGAACAACTTTTTCGCATCTATTAAGGGAAAAAGAAAAGGCAAAAAGGTTAATCCCCCTAAATTTAAGCAGCGGACAAACAGACAGTCAGCCCGTTTCCGAAAAGGGGGATTTAGCATCAAAGCTGCCAAGGTTTTCTTAGCCAAAATTGGGTGTATTAAGACTAAATGGTCGCGACCTCTGCCGTCTGAACCAAGTTCAGTCACCGTTATTAAAGACACCGCAGGGCGCTACTTCCTTAGTTTTGTTGTTGAGGTGCAGCCCGAAACCAAGCTAGCTTCTAACCCAGCAGTGGGTATTGATTTGGGCATAAAAATTTTTGCGGCGCTCAGCACGGGAGAGCGAGTGGCAAGCCCCAGCTACTCAAAGTTAGACCGTAAAATTCGACGCTCTCAACGCAAGTTATCACGACGCTCTAAAACATCAAAGCGGCGTGAACGGATGCGATTGAAGGTGGCGAAACTCAAAGCAAAACTGCGAGATATCCGCAAGGACTTTCTGCATAAACTATCGACTAAGGTGATAAACGAGAACCAAGTTATCGCCCTAGAAGATTTAAACGTCTCCGGACTCCTGAAGAACCGCAAATTATCCAGAGCAATCTGCTCCGCTGGATGGCGGGAATTCAGAACAATGTGTGAGTCTAAGTCGGAGAAAGTTGGACGTGAGTTTGTTGTCATCAGCAGATGGGAACCAACCAGCCAAGTTTGTTCGGATTGTGGTTACCGCTGGGGCAAGTTAGACCTTTCGGTGAGAGAAATTGTCTGTATGAATTGCGGCACTCTTCACGACAGAGACGACAACGCCTCAAAAAATATAGAACAAGTCGGGGTAGGGCATATCCACGACTCAAAATGGGCAGGGAGGGAGTGTAAGACCTCAATTGAGGCAGTTCCCGATGAACTGTCAACCCGTCTAAAGTACGAACAGTTAACTCTGTTCGACTGGTAGGGAATCACCGCGCCTTCAGGCCGGTGAGGATGTCAAAAGATTGTTAAGATATATTAAAGAGCGGATAAATCCTTACGAATGCCAGAATCT
Source organism: Microcoleus sp. B4-C2 (assembly GCF_036705265.1). Taxonomy (NCBI): domain Bacteria; kingdom Bacillati; phylum Cyanobacteriota; class Cyanophyceae; order Oscillatoriales; family Microcoleaceae; genus Microcoleus; species Microcoleus sp. B4-C2. The sequence continues at coordinate 6,139 of NZ_JAUBUB010000027.1, read as the reverse complement.
CCAGCCCGAAAACCAGACTCCCAACCAGAAGCGCGCTGTGTATTGGTTTGCCAGTATCAATCTTGCCTGAAAAATGGTTCAGCAGCAGTGCTAGCTGCTTTTGAAGCTCAACAAGTTGCAGGGGTGAAAGTGGAGGCCTGTAGTTGTCAGGGACAGTGCACCACTGGCCCGACTGTACGAGTTACCCCGGACGAAATTTGGTATTGTCGAGTTAAACCGAGTGATGTACCCTTGATTGTGGAAGAGCACCTCAAAGAGGGAAAACCTGTAGAGGCGCTGTTCAATCCGAGAATTCATGCGCGTTATTATTATTAATATTGACTTGATTCGGTGAAACTTCCAAGCTTTGGCGCATCTAATTTTAATAGTTATTGTTAAGGAACTGGCACTGTGAAAATCCAAGGAATTGCGCTTAGTTTGTTCGTCCTAATTCTGGGGCGTCCGTCGGCGGTTGCTGCTCAAACGTCGGCGGTTGCTGGGGATATTTGTCCGGGGGAATTGGGGGCGCAAGTAGATGCGATCGCCAACCGTCCCGAATTTAGCCGATCGCGCTGGGGCATTTTGATTCAACCTCTATCTTCTACTACTACTCTCTACAGCCGCGACGCCCAGAAATATTTTATTCCAGCATCAAATGCCAAGCTGCTAACTACAGCCGCTGCTTTACAGAAACTCGGTGCAGATTTTCGGATTAAGACATCGGTTTACAGCGGCGAAAATGGGAGTTTGTACGTGGCCGGCAGGGGAGATCCGAGCATTGCAGAAGCTCAGTTGAAATCTTTAGCGCAGCAGTTGAAGCAGCGGGGAATCAGTCAAGTTAACCAGTTGATTGGCGATGACAGCTATTTTCAAGGCAGTGCAGTCAATCCGAATTGGGAATGGGAAGACGCGCAAGCTGGCTACGGAGCGCCGATTAACAGTTTAATTTTCAATCAAAACGCGATCGACCTTCTCTTGTCCCCACAGGCTCTGGGGCAACCTCTGAAAGTTACTTTTGTCGAAGCAAAGCTGGCAAATCAGTGGCAACTTCAGAACAATTCAGTAACAGTCGCCCAAAACGAATCCGAGTTTATTGAAATTGGCCGGGAGTTCGATCGACCTATAATTCGAGTGGGCGGACAGTTGAAAGTTGGTGCAGAACCTGAATCAGCTTATGTCGCAGTTGTCAACCCCGCTAATAATTTTTTGCAGTATTTTCAACAAGCCCTGGCGGCTGAGGGAATTCCTGTTAAACAGGCTTTAGTTGCATCGGCTTCTCGCAATTTAAATCAAGAATTAGCGACTGTTGAATCGCCACCGCTGGCGGAATTGGTGAGAGAAACTAATCGAGTAAGCAACAATCTTTATGCAGAAGTTTTATTGAGATTGTTGGGGAAAGTTACAGACAAGATGCCCCTGCCACAAACACTCACAGACAAGATGCCTGTGCCACAAGAGGATACAGGTGAAATGGGTTTGAAAGAGTTAAAAACAGTTTTAACTCAATTAGGAGTAAATCCAAACAGCTACAGATTAGCCGACGGTTCCGGCTTGTCTCGGCACAATTTAATTACTCCAGAAGCCTTGGTGCAAACTTTGAGACTTATGGCCAATTCACCTGCTGCATCTATTTACCGCCAGTCACTGCCGATCCCTGGCGAGAAGGGCACTTTGAAAAATCGCTTTAATGTTACACCAAATCGCGTAATTTTGCAAGCAAAAACCGGAACTATGAGCGGAGTTTCGGCGCTGTCGGGATATATCGAAGTTCCGAATTACGAACCGCTGGTGTTTAGCATTATCGTCAATCAATCTGACCTATCGACTGCAAAAATGCGATCGGCAACGGACGAAATTGTGCTATTATTGAATCGCCTGCGCCGCTGTTAAAACAATACATTTAAGGTGAGAAACTTCAACTCAGTAGTTACACCTAAAACACCGGACACCCCAAAACCCTACAAGTTTTAAGTTTCATTAGATTGCACCGACGGGGATCGAAAAGCAGCTACAATAAAAGTAGAAAAATTAACACCATTGGGACGTTTTAGCCTGCTACCAGTCGGCGGGTTCTGTACTTCCCGAAAATAAGTCTAACTTTCCAACTATGAATTCTTTCGATTCCGAACAGCAACACATCTTTGTGGAAACCAATAACATCCGCCTGCACTGCGTTTCTCAAGGAGAAGGCGAGCTCGTTCTCCTCCTGCATGGGTTTCCAGAGTTTTGGTACTCTTGGCGTCATCAAATCCCTGCCTTAGCGCGTCATTTCAAGGTGGTAGTGCCGGATTTGCGGGGCTACAACGATTCCGACAAGCCGGAAAGCGGCTATGATTTAGATACGCTGAGCGCGGATATTCGCGGTTTGATTTCGAGCCTCGGTTATACAAAAGCTCACGTTGTAGGTCATGATTGGGGAGGGGCGATTGCGTGGCACTTAGCTCAAAAATTCCCCGAACAACTCAACCGCTTGGCAATTTTAAACGCTCCGCACCCGCAGCGATTCGTGCAGGAAATGGCGAGCAATTTAGATCAAATCCGCCGCAGTTGGTACGTTTTGGCGTTTCAGGTTCCCGGCATTCCCGAATGGTTGATCCGGCAAAACTTGAAAGATTTTGTTCACAATGTTTTCCAAGGACAAGCTGTTCGCAAAGGATCTTTTAGCGCTGAGGAAACTAAGATTTATCAGACTGCTTTAGAAAAGCCGGGAGTATTAGCCGCCGCTATCAATTATTACCGGCAGATGTTTCACCCGCAGAGGCTTTGGAATTTGGGGCAGAAATTAGAACCTGTGACAGTGCCTACTTTGGTGCTTTGGGGAGAAGAAGATGCGTTTTTGAGCCACAAACTTGTAGAAGGTTTAGACAGATTAATTACGGCTCCGTTTAAGTTGAAATTAGTTCCTCACTGCGGTCACTGGATTCAGCAGGAAGCGCCGCAAACGGTGAATCGAGAATTGCTGAGTTTTCTGAGAAATTCTTCTCCTTCTTTGGCTGTAGCATAGAAAAAAATTAACGCTTGCACATAAGAACGGGCAAGATGCCCGTTCCACAAAAATTCAATGTTCTTGTGGAACGGGCATCTTGCCCGTTCTTAATATCTGACGCACCCTACTTATTGATCAATACGCTTGGGTTAAAACTGTTTATTCCTCGGAAATCCCCCTCGCATCCCCCTTAAGAAAGGGGACGCAAGAGTAAGTTCTTGTCCCCCCCGACCTAGGGGCGGTGCCAAGAGTGTCCGCCCTTGGCTAGGGGGGATCGGGCTTAACTGAAGCGTATTGACTTATCGATCAGTCCCAGAGCAAATTTTCTTGGATCAGCAGTGCAATCATCGCAGTTCTGGAACAAACACCGAGTTTGATAAAAATCCGCCTCACGTAAGTAGCAACCGTCCAGTGACTGATATTTAAATTTTTGGCAATACATTTGTTGGGCAGGCCTTGGGCTACTAATTGCGCGATCGCTCTTTCGCGTGGGCTCAGGCTAATTTCCGGTTTGTAACTTTTGCTTTGCATACTTTTGCAATCAGGTAACGAGTTAAAATCTAATCAATTAAGGGTAGAATTTCGAGTTTTTCTCGAACTTCAGATAAAGGATTTTCCCAATCAGATGCAACGTCCCAATTAATTAACTGAGTGGCTAATTTTCCGTGTTTTAAGCCTTTGATAGTTTGTCCGATCGCGCAACTTAACCCGCCGATGGGTCCAACTAACACTAAAATCGCACAAGAAGGACGAAATACTTGAGCGCGAGTAAACGCTTGAAGTACCAATTCATCTTCTGTTGAAGCTGAAAGACCAGTCAGAACGTGCCACACGTCGTGGTTTCGCACCAATCCAGTCTCCCGATGCGATCGGCTCAAAGCCTTGTTCGTCTAGAAATCGCGCCACTTCGCACCCTAATGTTCCTGCTGGCAGTTGGCGCAATTTTGCCAAGTCTATTTCAAAGTGTCGATCGCTCTCAATTTGAGGATTAATTGTTTGAGCCATCTTTAATATAACTCCTAATTGACCGTCAGCCATAATTTATTCTCCCTTCAACAATGAGTTAAGTTGCGAGCAAATTAATTTGTGTTTGTCAAGTTCATTTTTGCGCTTAATCAAGACGACTTTTTTTACCTACTCAGCTTAGAAACCGTACTTTCTGTCACAGCAATTGGCTTTCAGGAGCTTTTACATTTCTTTACAAACCTTCTTAGATGTGAAATCTGCTATCTGTAAACATCGCCCTAGTGTTTGGAATCCCAACTTGACTCACCGGGAAGTACCCGTAAAATCTACAGTATTTAGCGGTGATTGGAACTCCCTTACTTACGTATATAAATTTATTCTGCTGCTAATTATTGGAACCTGCAATGAGTCAGAAGTGGAAGCTTGCAGGCATGGTGATGCAGGTGCATACAAGTGAAGAGAGCTGAAGCAAGCTGAAGTAAGGTGAAGTTATGCAGAGTTGATGTTTAGGAATTACGCAGTAGTGCCAATCCCCCGTGGTTGCCCAATTTGTAGTGGTAATCATGGGGGAAGGCCCGTATGTCGTTAGAATGTCGCTCAAATGAGTGACACTCATTTGAGCGACTGGTCAAATATGTTCACCAACAGCTACAAATAAAGTAGAGATTCATATCATACAAGGTGTTGCTGTGAAAAAACTTTCCATTTTGTTATCCACAGGAGTTGTGTCATTGATTTGGTGCGCTGCTGCTAGCGCTACCACTTATATTAATCCTAACGGTAAAACTACTTTAAACTTGTCAGAAAAAGGAAACAATCGCAGCGGTTTTTACTTGACCAAAGTAGGGAATCGGGAATTTTTGGGCAATATTCAAATTACCCGTTCCCAAGGAGCAGCAGGCTCTTACTATTACAATGGGACTTTCAAAGACAGTGCGACGGGCCCTGGCAGAAAAATTGTTTGTTCTGGGGATATTGCCATTGTCAGGCGTCAAGTTGGAAGAAGCAGCCAATTGGGAGCCGAAGTTACTTGGAAGGTGAAAGCAGGAGAAAATTGTCCTTCAATTGGCCAGACATTTAAAGTAAATTTAGTCGAATCTTTACCGCGTCCTAATGCAAGGGGCGACTATACTTCTAGTAATGCTAATACTTGGTCGAGTCCAACAAATGGTTTTGTAACTTGGCCTGCTTGGCGAGTCACCTCGCGAGATGGACAACTCAACTGCCGCCAGACCGCAAACGGAGCAATTCAACAAGTTTACCGCGCGGATAGAGATACAATTGCTGCTGAACTCAGGGGAGCAAATGCGATTACGATGGCGAACGGTCAACCCTGGTTGCTGACAAGACAAGGCTGTTATGTGCGGGCTAATTCTCAATACGTTCAGCCAGTTTCTATGCCTGAATAAGTGCTCCTAAATAGGAAGCATCTCACTTTTGCAGCCAAGCTAGAAATTGGAGTTTTGAGGCAAGAGGCAGAAGGAAGGAGCCAGGAGAAGTATTTTTACAAATGTGAGATGCTCCCGCCAGATTCTCCCTCAGTGGTTCTGGCTTTCCGATCCCCTCAAACGGGAATCGGATTGTTGCCTCAATTAGCTTGTTAATTCGTTTGAACTTTTTCTTATCTTGCCCTTGCCAATATAAATAATCGCCCCAAGCGTCATCCGTCCATGCTAACTTTCTAGTCATCCAACAAATTTCGCTCCACCACTTTCCCCTGCTTAAAATGAGCAATAGAACGCTCCAAATGGGCAGCATTGGCGGGAGATTGGAGTAAATGAACTGTTTCCAGCAAACTATTAAAGAACTCTAGCGACATCACCACGGCATCCTCCGCATCCCGTCTAGTGATGATGGTATAGTCCGTATCTTCCCCTACTCTGTCTAAAACAGCCTTGAGGTTATTTCTCGCTTCGCTAAAAGAAACAATATTCATCTACTTGACATTTGTACTACTTACTGTACAAGTGTACCAATCCGCAATATATTCGGCAATCCCGATCTCATATCAATTTAATGTGAAGTTGCACATATCTCGATCCCCCTAAATCCCCCTGATTGTTGGGGAGTAGGGGTTGACTTTGATCGGAATCTTGTCCCACCCCCTACTCCCCTTACTAAGGGGGGTTAGGCAGGGTGGATTAATTGTCAAAAGAGTAAACCAGTGGGGCTAGGCTATTTGCTGACGAGCACGCGCCAGATTTAATT